>JAGUXE010000018.1 GCA_020061995.1 Ignavibacteriales bacterium
CAGACAAACTGCTTGCCAAAAGCACTTCTTCTTTTGGAGATTACATAAACATAACTTCTTCCGACAGCATCATGCCTTGCATGAAATTGGGGTGAAGCTTTTTCAATTTCCAAGATATTTATATCGTGCGGAAGAAGGTCATTCAGTTTCAAACGAATTATTTCCGGGGCAAGCATAGTATTTACGGCAAGATGAGCAACCTGACAAATTGCATGAACCCCCGCATCAGTTCTTCCGGATCCGTAAACTTCAACTTTTTCATCTTTAAATACTTCGGTTGCGGCCTTTATTAATGCCCCTTGAACCGTTTTACTGTTTTGTTGCTGCTGCCATCCGCTGAAACGAGTTCCGTCATATTCTATGAACAGTTTGTAACGGTTGGAACTGATTTTTGGTTTAACCGGATATTTTTCAAAACGATCATAAGCCTTAATAATCTTTTTAGCTAAACCTGAAGGGGCACTTTTCCCATCTTTGTGAAGGGAATTAAAATGTTTCGGTTTGTTTTTAGAGAATGAGTGTTTCTTCTGCATAATCGTCTATCGTTTCATAAATACGAACTTTAATACTTCTTACATTTTCCGGAAGACCGACATTTTTAATTTTATCTAAAAAATATACGCACATGTTTTCTGCTGTTGAATGATACTCTATTACAACTTTTTTTGATTTAAGTTGATCTAGTACTGTAATTAATTCAGCATCACCTTTCCAAACGAGATAGGCATGATCTAATTCTTCCACTACCGGATTGATTATTTCCTTAAGGTTATAATAGTCAATTACCATTCCATTTTCATCTAAGTCACCTTCAACTTCAACAAGCATTTTGTATGAGTGACCGTGTAAGTTTACACATTTCCCCTGATGGAAAGGAAGTCTATGCCCCATTTCCCAACGGAATTCTTTAGCTATTTTCATTAAACACCTTTTTTTGTTGGATCCCAAATTATTTTGTGCATTTGCAATTGAAACCGGACGGAAAGATTATCTTCTAAAATCCAGTTAACAAGCGTAACCGGTTCTAACGAATCAAAAACAACCGAGAAAAGAAGTTGACATTTTTTAGTCAGTTCATATTCCACAATAATATTTTTACTCCATTCATAATCTTCGCGTGTACCGATGACAAATTTTACTTCATCTATAGTTTTTAAATGTTTGATGTTTTCGTAACGATTTTTCTTCATCATTTTGCTTGAAGGGCATTTTAAATCCATTATTACAGAAACACGTTTGTCGATATTTTCAATTGGCAAACTACCACCGGTTTCGATTAAAACTTCGTAACCATCGTCGCAAAGTTTTTGCAATAACGGAAGACATTCAGATTGAACTAACGGTTCCCCTCCGGTTACTTCAACTAATTTGCAGTTATATTTTTTTATCTCATCAAGAATTTCTTCAATCGAGAAATCTCTTCCTTCATAAAATGCATATTCTGTATCGCAGTAAGTGCAGCGTAGATTACAATAGGTTAATCGGATAAAAATGCAGGGAAGCCCTGCTTTTGAACTCTCCCCTTGAACCGAATAATAAATTTCGTTTACCTTTAACATCGAATCAGAATAAAATATATAGTTGCTGAATATTATTAAAATTTATGCGCAAATATACGATAATTATTTGTGAGGTTTTATTTCTTGGCTTTAGAGAATTTCTAAAGGAGGGGATATCGTTCATTTTGGAGTCTTTATCCTTCGATTTAGTTTTTCTTTTAATTCTAAAAATAACTATTATTACGGTTAACTATTGTTACCTATGTAAAAAGAGTTGCAAAATTAACTTTTACAAATACGCGGGGAAAATTACGGCTTATTCCGTTGACTTATTCCATCAAAATGAATTTTTAGCATCTAATGAAAAGAATTTTAATAATTAACGAACATCAAAAATTTGTTGAATCTCTCCGAAAAGAATTAACAAAACAGATAAATGATGTTGAGTTGTTCTTTATTGGAAGTCGGGATGAAATTGTTCAGAGTATAGAAAGGTTATCCCCTGATTTAATTCTCATAAATTTTAAGTTAATCGGATATGATTACTTAACGACGTTAGCTTTAGTAAAAAAAGATTTCCCTTCCCTTCCAATCCTTTTTTATAATGATGAAGATGATGAAAAACAGTTTTTCAAAAGTGATGAGAGCTTTCTTTTTTCAGGACTCAAAAAACTTACTTCATTAATACAAGGCGCTAACGAAAAAACTCAAACAGAAGAATCGGATTTTGTAGTTCAATCAATGAGAAAAGAGTCTTCTTTATTTAAAAGATTAAGTTCTACATTAAATTCGTTTCCCGATTTAATTCTTATTCAAGATTCCAACGGAATATTCATCGATTATTTCTCTAACATTGAAGATTTACTACCTATAAAACCGAAGGAGTTGTTAACAAAAAATCCCGGAGAAGTATTTCCACTACAGCTCGCATCTAAATTTGAATCCTTGAGAAAAAAAACAATTTCAGGAAAGAATACCAATCAAATAGAACTTTCTTTACAGTTTGAAAATACTCAAAGAATTGTAGAGTTCCGTTTTGTCTATTTGGATGAAATGAAAACCGCTGTTATTTTACGCGATATTACCGAACGTAAAGTTATTGAGACAAATCTGACCCAAAAGGCAATTATAGCTGATAATCTCGATACCCCCGTTATAGCTCTTGATCTCTCTTTCCGAATAACCTATTTAAACCCTGATGCAGAAAAAGTATCTGGAGTCAATCTAAAAAATTGCAAAGGAAAGAAATTAGATTCGATATTTAAAATAATGTCATTGGATATCACACTTACCGACATAAAAAAAGAGCTTGAACTTACAGGCAAATGGGTGGGTGAGTTGGTGGCAATTACAGCCGAAGGAAGAATTGAACCTATTAATTTTTCTTTTTGCCTATTGAAAAATTCAAAAGGAATTCCGGTTGGAATAACCGCGGTTCATCGTTTCGTTAAGAAAGAAATTTCATTTGTTCACTTTGATGAACGCTCACTTCCCATTTTTATGAACCTTAGTGATGGAATAGCAATTTTACAAGATGGATTTATTAGCTACTCGAATAATGCTTTTTCAAGAATGACCGGATACGATGAAAATCAGGTTAAAGGGAAATCTTTTATTGAATTTTTGCACGAAGAGGATGAACTATTCATTAGAAATTACTTTAGTAAAAATGATGAGTTAGAAAGTTTTGTCCCTGGATTATTCGAGATCCGATTCATACACAAAAACCATATTAATGTAATTTATGCGGAAGTCACATTTGATGTTTTTGCATACAAAGGAATTCCTTCAGTTATTGCCGTTGTAAAAGAACTGCAAACCGGAAATTGGTCATTAAATGTGAACGATATGAAGTCAGATGAAGACCCTGTTCAAAATGATTCATCAAAAAGAACCGCACTTGCTGCTTATATGAATCATGATATAAGAACATCCTTAAACGGTATTCTTGGGTTTGCAGATATTCTACGGGAAGAATTAAAGGATCAGAAAGAACGAACTAATTTTATTTATGCCGATAAAATTTATAGTGGTGGTAAAAGACTTTTAAATTTATTGAGTCATGGTTCTGACTTTCAAAAAATTGAATCTGCTGCGAATGTTCTTCAGGTTAAAGAAATTCAACTTGTACCTTTGATTGATGAAGTTGTCAGTTTATTACAACTAACTGCGAATCAAAAGAAAGTTAAAATTATTTCAACCGGGATAATACAAAGCCCCATTTTCGCTGACGAGAACCGTCTTTTCGAGGCATTAAATAATATTGTCGGTAATGCTATTGAACGTTCCGAAAACAATACTATTACCATTCAGGCTATGCATGTTAAGGGAAAACCAAAAGTACAAATTGTAGTTAAAGATTCGGGACAAATTCTAACGCAAGAGAAAATTGATGCTGTTACAGCAGGAGACACGGAGAAAAGTTTTTCGCTTGATGATGCGCCTGAGCCGACTCTGTTTCGCTTAGCAATATCAAAACGTTTAATTAGTTTTATGAATGGGGAGTTTGAAATTACTTCTTTGGCAGCTGAAGGAACTAAATCCGTAATTACTCTACCTGCTGCTCAGATTGCAAAAAGTGAAATAACAGTTCAAGATACCATTTTCTTTGCAAGCTCTTCAGAGTTGATGTTTTTAAGCCAACGGCAACCCAAAATATTAATAATTGAAGATGATGAAAGCAGTCGTAAAATGCTTGAAATAACATTAACAAAAGTTTCACGCTTAACGATGGCTGAAAACGGTGAGGATGCTCTTAAGAAGATAGAAGAAAAAGAAAAAGAAAATGATTACTTTCAGTTAGTGCTTATGGATATTGGGCTTCCGGGTCCTTGGGATGGCTTAAAACTTAGAGCAGAAATTTTAAGACGTTGGAATCATTATAGGGATATTCCTTTTATAGCTCAAACAGCATTTGCATTAAAATCAGATAGAGATAAAATTACCGAATCCGGTTTTAATGATTATTTACCTAAACCCATCGATAGAAAATTTTTAATCAAAACAATTTATAATCAATTAAAATAATAGTTAAATCACGTTCTTAAACTTAACCTCCGAAGTATTTATATAATGAAAACTCTCCTCCGGATATTGTTTGCTTTTGTATTAATAATTAAAATTGATGCACAAGAATTTAAGTTTGTTGTTTGGGGAGATTCGCAATTTCAGAATCCCGAAGTATTCGAAAGTATTGTTAACCAAACCGAACTTCTGAAACCCGCATTAGTATTGCACGTGGGAGATATGATACATGGTTATACTTACGATATAAATGTAGCCCGCCGACAATGGAAAAGATTTAAAAACCAGATATCCCCTTTAACATCAGCGTTTTATCCTACTCCGGGAAATCATGATGTAACAACAAAGGAAATTCAACCCGCATATACTGAGACATGGGGAAATGATAAACTCTATTATTCTTTTGACTATGCCAATTCTCACTTCATTATCTTAAACGCTTATCTTCATCAGAATTTTGATTCTATATCAACGACTCAACTTAACTGGTTGAAAGAAGATTTAGAAAAGTCAAAGCACTCAAAAAACGTTTTTGTTTCCATCCACTCTCCTCTTCATTTAAATAAAAATTTTGATTGGAGTTATGTTCATAACTTATTGAAACAATTTAATGTTCGCGCTGTATTCACGGGGCATTATCATTATTATGATTATCGAATAATAGACGGCATAGAATATTTTTGTTTGAATTCATCAGGAAACATGCGATTGTATAACCCTTATATCGGCTACTCACATCATTTTTTGTATGTAACCGTTTCAGATAAAAATATTAATTTTGCAATTATAACCGATGGGGAAATCTATCCGAAGAATTTTGTCGATAACAATGAGCGTAAAAGAGCTGAATTATATTTTGATGAAAATCTAAGTATTTCAATCCCCGATCCTTCAAGTAGCGCTGTAAAAACAACTGTTTCTATTCCGATTGAAAATCGGTCCGATGAAAAAAGAAGTTACACTCTATCATTGGAAACTATAGATTATGGGTGGAGTTTTAATCCCTGGGGGAAAAACATTTCCCTTAATCCAAAAGAAAGAATTATATCGGATTTTGAAGTAGATATCCCCAAAGGTGAATTTAAGCGTGATGAATTGCCACGAATTAAAATTGTTTCACCTTACAAATCCCTAACAGGAATTGAAACAAATTCAATTTCATATATGAATTTATTTGTTCCTCCTTTCTGCTCTATTAAAAAAATGAGCCCTTCATTTCTCTTCGATGGAAATGTTGAAGAAAAAATCTGGAGCGAAACAATCGGTATAAATAAATTATATGTTGATAATAAAAATACCCCTGCTGTTGAATCTACAACAATTTCTCTCTTTTACGACGACGAGAATCTTTATGTAGGGTTAAGGGGTGAGGAACCAAATCCGGCTAATCTTTCCTCATATGCGTATGGAGAAATTCCACTTGTGTTTGGTGATGATGATTTCGAACTCTATTTTGATACAAATAGAGACATGAAAACTTTTTACAGACTAATGGTAAATCCGTCCGGCACTGTATTATCAAGCTCTCCGAAAGGTCGTTTCACATTTGATTTTGAAGTGAAAACATTCATAGGAGATGATTACTGGAGTGCTGAATTTGTAATTCCATTTAAAGAATTAGAAACGGTAATGCCGAAAAATGGTTCTGTGTGGGGATTCAATGTACGAAGACATCGTCAGCAATCAGAACCAAATCAAAGTGACTGGTCAAAGATGGCAACATATCCTCCATACGAGCCGGAGCATTTTGGATTATTGATTTTTGAATAAAGTGTTGAATAATGATTAGAACTAATTTTAGTGCCATTGTGTTAGTAATACTAAGCATAAATTTATCTGCTTGTAATAATAATTCGAATAACAAAAATATATCGGAAAATGAAATGAATGTTGACGAGAAAAATTTAACCACTGCCACTTTTGGTTCGGGTTGCTTTTGGTGTACAGAAGCTATTTTTGAAAATGTCAAAGGTGTGAGCAAAGTAGTCTCCGGGTATGCCGGAGGAAAAGTATTTAATCCGACCTATGAAGAAGTCTGCAGTGGTTCAACAGGGCATGCAGAGGTCGTTCAGATTACTTTTGATTCTTCAATTGTTAGTTTTGAGGAATTGCTTGAAATATTTTGGCAAACTCACGATCCTACAACTCTTAATCGTCAGGGGGCGGATGTTGGAACTCAATATAGATCAGTCATATTTTATCATGATGAAAATCAGAAGGAAAAAGCTAAGTACTTCAAAGACAAATTGAATAGTGAGGGGATTTGGAAAAACCCGATTGTAACAGAAATTTCTCCATTAACCGAATTCTTTATAGCAGAAAAATATCATCAAGATTATTACACTAACAATCCGAACCAGGGTTACTGTTCCTTTGTAATAACACCGAAGTTAGAAAAGTTTAAGAAAATCTTTAAAGATAAGCTAAAGGATTAAACTTCCATCAGATTCACTAAATGTCGTAAGTGACAATTATGACGTCATTATTGTCTTAAACCGATTAATTATCCGGCTTAATCAAACAAAACGGTGATATTTATTGTGGTACGACTGTTGCATATATTTAAGGTGAATAATAGGAATTAAAAAATGGGCGTTCAATCTATGTTAACAATCGGGGCATTGATGATTTTATCAATGACATCTCTTTTCTTCAATAAAGCAATTTTAGAAAATTCAACTGTCGAATTGGAAAGTAAAGTATATCTGACAGCCTTTTCGATTGCTGATGATATGCTTGAGGAAATCAAGTTAAAAGCCTTTGATGAAAAAACCGTTCAATTTCCGGTATCAGATCCGAATTCACTTACGCCGGTCATTTCTCTCGGTAGAGAAAATACTGACCCAAGCGGGATATATAATGACATTGATGACTTCAAGGGTTTCACAAAACTAATTAGTGCCCCTCATGCTGAAGACTATTACATAACTTGCGATGTAAATTATGTTTCTGAAAATGCTCTCAACACAACAAACTCATCTCGAACTTTTTATAAAAAGGTCACAGTTACAGTTTCGAGCCCTTTCATGAGGTTACCTGTTAAATTAGAATTTATATTTACACTTAAATAATTATTATGAATACATTACTCGATATATTAGGCGCAACTTTTATCGGCGGAATGATACTTTTTATGATGCTTAATTTGAATCTGGCATCATCAGAAAAAAAACTCTCCTCTGATACTGAAATGCAGCTTGTAAAAAATGCGAAAACTTTTGCTGACATTTTAAATAGTGATCTTAGAAAAATTGGTTATCGATTTACAGGAACCGCTATGTTGGAAGCCGGAAGAAACCGCATGACCTTTTTAGGCGATATAGATTCCAACGGTGTGGTAGATAGAATTACATATTCTTTGGGAGATTCTCTGCAGGTTCCTTCTACTCCTAATCCGCGGGACAAAATCTTGAGTAGAATAGTTAATGGTGATTCTGTTGGAGGACCATCTCTTGGATTAGTAAATATCGTTTTCAAATACAAAAACATCAATAGTATAGAAACCGCTGTTCTATCTGAAATAAGATTTATAGAGGTTGAAATATGGGTTGAAGCTCCCTACTTAATTAACGGAAGGTATCCGTTTACATATTGGCAAATGAAAATTTATCCGAGGAATATATAAAATGGGAAAAGGATTAATAATAGCAGTACTTGGTATGTCACTCACAATAATGGTACTTGTTAGAGGTATAAACAACAATGCTACTGAGGGTTTAAGAAGTTCAATCGAACTTCATGATCAAATGAATGCACGATTAATCGCTAATTCAGCAATTGAGGTTTATCTTGAAAAGATGCGACGTGATAAAAACTTGAAAGGGAATTTTAGAAATGTGTCAATTTTGAGCGGAACAGCTGATGTTTTTATCTATGGTGTTGACACTCTTTTACAAATAAAAGCTATCGGGCGATACGGAAATAAATCTCACATATCACTTGCATCTACAAGAAGAAGGCAGGTATCAATTCCTGCAATTAAAAGCAGTATTCAAATTTCCGCTGATGCCCTTAATATAGATATGAATGGCAGTATTGAAATTAATGGTAATGATCATAACGTTGATGGAACCCCCGGACCCGGTGCTGCAATTCCCGGAATTACGGTCAATACTCCCGCCGATAGCTCTTATGTTGTTAATGAATTAAAAAATAAAATCTCAAAAGCAATACTAGGTGCCGGAGGAAGTCCAAGCGTAAGTACAGCTCCATCCGGTGGAACAGATTGGCAAGCTATAACTGAAAACTACATTTTTGCGGCAGATTATACTTTAGGATCCGGCAATTATAATTCGGGAAGCTACGGAACTGCTGCCGACCCCAAAATTACTTATGTTAATGGTGATGTAAGTTTCTCGGGGAGTGCCGAGGGATATGGAATAATGGTGGTGAATGGAGATTTATCTCTTAGTGGTAATTTCACATTCAGAGGTTTAATTATTGCATACGGTCAATCAACAATTACTACAAGAGTAGTCGGTAACAGCGGTGTTTATGGTGCAGCAATTTTTGTCGGTAGTTCGGTAAACCTACAGGCGACGGGAAACTCCGGTTTTTACTACAGCAGCCAAGCTATACAAACTTCACAAAACAATATTAAATCTTCCAGATTTGAAGTTGTCCATTGGTGGGAATAACTTCCATTCTTTTTAGTATCGAAACATTTTACATTTAGTTAAGATGTTTCGGTATCTACTCTTTTCTTCCTAATTTTGCATAACAGAATTTTATCAAGGGTAATTAATGAAACAACAATGGAATGACCGCTTTAACAGTGAAGATTATGTGTATGGAACGGAACCAAATAGTTTTTTTAAAGAACATATTTCCAAAATTAAACCAGGACGACTGCTTCTTTTAGGCGAAGGGGAAGGACGTAACGGAGTCTTTGCTGCTAAAAACGGTTGGACTGTTGATGCTTATGATTGGAGTGAATCTGCCAAAATAAAGGCTCTAAAGCTAGCTCGCATTAATAATTGTATGATTGATTATAAAGTCCAAGACCTGACAAATATTATTTTACATTTTAATATGTACGATGCGGTTGGTCTTATATTTCTTCATCTTGATGAAGAGTTAAGGGAAGCGGTTCATACCAAAGCTATTAATACCCTTAAGCCCGGAGGGAAAATTATTCTGGAATCTTATGCAAAAGAACAAATTGGTTTTTCTTCAGGTGGTCCAAAAAATCCCGATTTACTTTACTCTTTGGAAGACATCGTTACAGATTTTAATGATATTAACTATGAGCTTCTTTCAAAAGAAAAAATAATATTAAACGAAGGTGAATTACATAAAGGGGAAGCAGTGGTAATTAGAATGGTAGGAGTAAAATAATTACTATGAAAAGAGTTCTTTTCATTACTTACTATTGGCCCCCTTCGGGAAAAGCTTCGCTTCACTGGCCCCTTAAAATGATAAAGTATTTACCCGACTCCGATTGGATTCCAACAGTAATTACAATTAATAAAGATTCATTTTCCCACAACGACGATAGCCTTCTTAAAGATATTAATCCTTCTTTAAAAGTAATTAGAACTAAAGCTTTAGAGCCTTTCAACTTATATCGAACTTTTCTCCGGAAAGAAAAAGA
Source organism: Ignavibacteriales bacterium (assembly GCA_020061995.1). Next base: position 10,117 of record JAGUXE010000018.1, read on the forward strand.
TAGTCCATTGATTGCATCAGAAACCATTTCGCTTGAAAATAAAGGGTTAAAGCATCGCTTGTCAATATGGATTCGAATGAACTTGTTTATCCCTGATGCCCGAATAGGTTGGTATCCTTATGCTGTAAGCCAGGGGAAGAAATTACTCAAAAGCATAAAGTATGATGCTATTGTTACAATAGGTCCACCGCATTCAACACATTTAATCGGAATGAAATTAAGTAAATATTTTAATATTCCATTTTACCCTGTGTTTATTGATCCTTGGGTTGATATCATTTACTATAAGGATTTTAAACGAAATCGGCTTACCCTTGCCATAGATAATCTACTTGAAAAGAAAGTAATTGAGCAGTCAACAAAAACTATTTTTGTTACTAAATCAATGCAAGATGATTATCAGAAGAAATACAGTTTTGTTATTGAAAAATCTGATGTGCTTTATTGGGGATATAATGAGGAAGAATTCTCTTCTTTATCAAAAAAAGAGACGGGTGATGTAAAAACAATTCTTCATGCTGGTAATATGTTTGATTATCAAAACATCGTTCCTTTCTGGCGTCAACTGAAGATTGAAATTATGAAAGGGAATAAATTAAGATTAAAATTTATCGGGACCGTTAGTAATCAAATCAAGCAAAGTATAAGCGACGCCGGTCTTAATGAACACGTAGAGTATACTGGTTTCATCCCCTATTCACAAGTCCCACAAGAAATGTTTAATGCAAACTATCTCCTTGTTTGCGCGACAGAAAAACGTCATTTGCCCGGTAAACTTTTTGAGTATTTAAGAACGGGCAATCCGATTATCGCTTTTGGTGATGACAATGAAGAGATAAACAAAATACTGACTATTTCGAATTCCGGGAAACTTTATAACTATTCAGATAATGCAGCCGATTTTTTTCTAACGGCATCACAGTTTGAGACGGATTTTCGAGTTGTAAAATCATTTGATAGGAAAATAATAGCTTCTTCACTGGCGAATATTTTAGACCAATCAGTTCACCCTTGATTATCAATAGTGTCAGGACATAAAATTTTTTATAATATTGATAATAATAGCTAATACTTATTTGTTTTATATCATAAAATAATTATTTTTCATACCGTCAAACAATTAATAAATATAAGAGGTATTATCATGGCAGTAGCTAAACCATTAACCAAAGCTCAAATTCTTGATCACCTTTCAAAAAAAACCGGAACCACCAAAAAATTAGCCGGTGAATTTATGCAAGAGTTCATTGCTCTTTCTTATAAAGAAGCTAAAAAAAGTTTTGTGATTCCCGGGTTAGGGAAGTTAGTTGTTTCTGCTCGTAAGAAAAGAAAAGGCAGAAATCCACAAACAGGTGCCGAGATTATGATTCCGGCACGTAAAGTGTTGAAATTCAGAATTGCTAAACAAGCAAAAGATGCTGTTTTAGGACCTGCTAAAAAATAATCCCTTGCTGAATGTTCGTTATAAAAAAGGCTGTTATAATCAGACAGCCTTTTTTATTTTTTAGATTTATCTATTCTTCTCTTAACCGCTTCTTTGTTTGCTGAAAATTTGCTGATAACCGAGTCATATATATCTTTCTTCACCTTGCTTAGAACCAATGTTTCCAATACCCTAGCGTTTTCTATCGTATGGAAAAACGCAATGCATTTATTTTCTCTTGTGTTTTCCAGCTTCATTAATCCTCTTGGTTTTCCACTGAAAATTCCACCTGAGACTTTATCAATTTCTTCATACGTTAGCACAACTGTTTTTCGTCGGAACATAAATTCTGTCGCTGTTATTTTTGTGTCGTCTGTCTGAATAGTATATGCTAAATGTTTTGCAATTGTATAAAAATATCTGTTTATAAAAATTATTAAAGCCGCAAGAAAAAATGCTGATACAAAATATTTATATTCATACTTGAACGCGATTATTAATGCAGGAACATATAATAACAATATAAGCGTAACGGGAATACTCCCGAATTTATAAATTAATCTGTATAATAGAGAATATGTAAATGTTTTATTCATAAATTTAATTTCATAATTTTCTTAGTAATGCAAAGATAACAAGAATGTGCCTTATTTTAATAGCTCAAAACCTACATCCGCATTATAAACTTATTGTTGCAGCTAACCGCGATGAGTTTTATATTCGCCCGACTCAGTCCGCAAAATATTGGGAAGAATTCCCTTATTTACTCGCCGGAAAAGACTTATCAGCCGGGGGTACATGGATGGGAATTACTAAGAATGGAAAGTTTTGTGCAATTACTAATTATCGTGACATTCGCAATCTGAAGCAAGATGCTCCGTCAAGAGGAGATTTGGTTCTATCGCATTTAACATCAATAATAGATTCTTATACCTTTATTGATATGCTTCAAAACACAGGTAATCTGTACAATGGATTTAATCTATTATTTGGTAACGTTGATTCACTTATATATTATTCAAATCAGAATAACGAATCTGTAACTTTAACTCCCGGGATTTATGGTTTGAGTAATCATTTCTTGGACACCCCCTGGTTTAAAAATATCAGGAGCAAACAAATATTTGAATCTATAATTTCAAAAAGTCTTTTTAATAAGAATGATTTAATCGCAATGCTTCAAGATAGAACTGAAGCACCCGAAGAGCAATTACCAGATACAGGGATAGGCAAAGAATGGGAAAAAGTTTTGTCGCCAATATTTATTCATAGCGAAAAATATGGAACACGCTGCTCGACAATAATAACTGTGTCAAAAGAAAACGAAGTGATTTTTACTGAGGTTTCGTATAATGATCTCGGTAATGAAACCGAACGTAATTCATTTGAGTTCATATTAGAAGAACGGCCTTAAAACTTATTCATCTTCTCAACTACTTGATAAATCTCATCCTCTGTATGAAAATATGAAATCGGCAAACTTAATTCGGTTGCATGGATTTCTTCTGATATAGGAAAAACAGTGTTATCAAGAATTCCCTTCATTGCCTTTTGTTTATTGGGTGGCACAGGGTAATGTATTTCAGTTTTAATCCCTTCATGTAAAAGATATTCCTTGAGGTTATCTCTTTTTTTATGTCGAATTGCAAAAATATGAAATACATCTAAATAATCCGGGTGCTGTTGTGGAAGGATGAAATCACTTTTAAGATTATCAAAATATATTTTCGCTAATTTTCCTTTATGTTCATTAATCGTGTTAAGTGATTTTAATTTGATCGATAAAAATCCGGCTTGAACTTCATCAAGTCTCGAATTGTAACCTATCAGTTCATTATAATATTTTATATCTGAACCATAATTTCTCAATCTTTTAATTGCAATAGCTAGTTCATCGTTATCTGTTAATACCGCCCCGGCATCTCCAAGTGCCCCAAGATTTTTAGTCGGATAAAAACTAAATGCTCCATACTCACCGAAAGTTCCGGTAAGCTTTCCTTTATATGTCGCACCGTGGGACTGTGCGCAGTCTTCAATTAGTTTAAGTGAGTATTTGTTTTTGATTTCTACAATCGGATCCATCTCACAACTTTTACCGTAAAGATGGACTATCATCAAAGCTTTTGTTTTAGAGGTGATTTTCTCTTCGATTAATTTGGGATTAATGTTAAAGGTGCTAATATCCGGTTCAACCAAAACAGGTTTTAATCCGCTGTGAAGAATAGAAAGTATTGTTGCGATATAAGTATTCGACGGAACAATTACTTCGCTCCCCGGTTCAAAATTAAATGCTTTTAGAGCCAGTATTAATGCATCTAAACCGGATGCTACTCCAATACAATGTTTACTTGAATGATAATCCGCAAACTCCTTTTCGAAATGGGTGACGTTGTTACCTAAAATATACCAGCCGCTTTCCAGAGTTTGTTGAAATGAAGATTTATATTCTTCGAAAAAAGTTTTATTCAGTAAACCAAGATTTTCGTATTCAATCATTTATGATCCTCATAAATATAATCCGAAGCATCAAAATGGGTAGAGGCCAACACGAGTAAAACTGCATCTGAAGAAAAGTGGTGCATTGTATGATAATCTTCCGGATTTATTATTAAACATTTGCTCGGATGATCAAGTAAAAAATCTTTTATTATCTTATCACTATTATTACTCGACACAATGCAGCTTCCATGAATGCATATTGCGGCTTGAACAGTAGTTTTATGCCGATGTCCGCCACGGACTGAATCATCAACTCCATAAATGTAAAATATTCTGTTTATTGAAAAAGGAATTTCTTTTTCAATCACGGTTAAATTACCGCGATTATCAGAGTGGGTTGTAAGATTAATAATATGTGCCATTTAGTCTTTCAAGAATTCAGTTTTTCTAAATAAATTATAACCATTAGTCAGTTTTCTATATACAAAAAGAATCGGTGTTTTCCAATTTATTGGTTCTTTGGAAGTCCCGTGAGGATCGAATGAATTATCAATTTTACAAATTCTTTCTTTTATTTCATCAAGCCTTTTTATATAAAGCTTGTAGAATATTTTTTTTGTGTTATCGGATAAGACTCTTCTCCCAAGTTCAATCCTTCCATTCGTAAAAAACTTGAGATAATGAAAATGGTAAAATATCACATCAAATTTATTTCCGGATGTTAATTCTGTTCCAATGATTTTGTTTCTTACTTTTATGAATGAGTATTGCTGAACATTCCAGGCGGCTAACCCTCCGCCAAGATGTTTCATAACATGAACACTCTCAAATCTTTCTGTCCAATCATCAAGATAAAGCTGATCACCGAATTTTCCATCTTCATAACGGGCATAACACCATTCGAGACATCTTTCACGCCACCATTTTAATGCTTTCAAACCACGTTCATCATTTTTAAAAGTTACAAATTGAACACAATACTTTCCACTTTTAAGTTCTTTGTTGTATTTGGGAGAATATCTATGTTCGGTAAGAAAAATTGAATTCTCGCCAAGTTCATCAAATAAAGGTTTGGGTGAGGAATAGAAATATAAATCGGCATCTAAATAGGTACAGCTTTCAACTTTATATTTCTCAAGCACATAAAGAATTGTTGATGAAGTGGAAGTCCAACAATATTCGGCAATATTGCGAGTTGGTTTAACTCTTAATAGTTCTTCATCTTCAAACTCTGCAAGAGAAATAATGGTAGCCTTAGAAAGGTTTAGTTTTAATAATGTGTTATAAGCTTTATCGTTGAACGCAAAAATGTAAAGATGAAAATTAGAACAATGCTCCTCTAATGAATAATAAAGAGCAAGTCCTCTTGAGAAATAATGAGTATCAAATAAAGTGCAGAAGTTATACATTTTTAATTTTCTTTACCAAAATGATGTTATCTAAAAACAGATCATTGTTTGAGGGGAGAAGCTTAGAAAATATTATTCCGCAGAGTGTAATTAATGATGCGATGAAGAGTGTTGTTAGTTGCTTAACGACCGGGATATTTTTCGTTATCTTATATAAATACGCATTCGTTAACTGACAAATCACTTCAACCGGATGCCCGAGTTTACTCTGCTTAAGAATTTCAAATCCATTAGTCTCCAATAGAAATATCAGTCCAAAAGATGAGTAGCGTGCGTAGTCATAAGGCTGCTCGTGTTCATCCCAGACAAATGGAACTGTTATTAGGCATAAACCATCCGGTTTTAATATACGATTAACCTCAAGAAGAAATTCGGAAGGAGTGAAAACATGTTCTAAAACTTGATTGGAAATTGCCGAGTCAAAGGATTGATCCTCGAACGGAAATATTTTCCCATCATAATAAAAATCAGCTTTCTTTTCTGTTTGATTAGTTTGAGTTTCTATTTCTAATCCCAGATATACTGATGAAGCAAAATATTTTTCATAAGGTTTTGAACCGCAGCCTATGTCAATTGTTTTTCCCTTTATTGACTTACCATATTCTTTTATAGCGTTAAGTAAATTTTTGCGAGCAATGTAAAATGGATTTACGAATATTGCAGCTACACCGGGTTCGAACATTTGTTTGTTTAGTATCTCTTTTAATCCCATTATTTTTTTGCCTCTAGTAAGAAGATGGGAATTAACTGAAAAAGGTTTGGAAACTTAGTCATAAGAAACTTTTTAAATCCGGTTGAATCTGGGATGTGCTTCCAATCAACAATTGTGAAATTTTCCGATGCTTTAACAAATCCCAAAAAATCTTTAATTGAAAATTGATGAATGTGTCCGGTATTGTACCAATTATAACCGAACAACATTGATTTGGGCATTGTTCCATTTATTAACAATTCAATTCTGTTTCTATAAAATGCGAAATTCGGGAAAGAAATTATTTGATATTTTGCTATTCGTTTCATTTCTGAAATCAATACTTCGGGATACATAACCATTTGAACAGTTACATTACAAATAGCATAATCAAAATAATCATCATCAAAACTTAACTTAGTATCGATTCTTCCTTGAAGAACATTCAAATTTTTCCCCTTACAAACGTCAACACCACTCTCTGATAACTCTATCCCATGAGCTTCTATTTTTTTTTTGTCTCTCAGTAACTCTAAAAGAGAACCGTTCCCGCATCCTAAGTCGATAACTTTCGATCCTTGTCTAACAAAATCGACAATATATTCATATTCCGCTCTATGTTGGATTTTTTTACTCGAATAGTCATATTCTCTGTTTTCATCCACTCCGGGTATGTCAAAATTTTCAGAAGGCATTTTTTATATTTGATTTTTTTTGATTACTAAAGATAAAGTTTTATTAATGGAATTAAAAAGCGGCCATTAAAGATGTGAGTGTCTCGATGAATTAGAAGATAAAATTAATTTAAGTCTAATTCATCGATTCAGAATTTTGGAATTATGTTTATTGACTTAAATATTTCAGAATAAGACCATCGTTGCCAACAACCCAAACATAATTATTTCTAGATGAAATAGCATTTATCCATTTGTTCGTACCGCTATTCATTTTTATCCAATTTTCACCGGAGTTTGCAGTCTTAAAAATAGTCCCATTATTGCCTACAATAAAACCCGTGTTTGAATTTATAAAGAGAACATCTTCCAAATGTTCAGAAGTTATAGAATTAATTGAACTCCAACTACCACCGAAATTAGTTGTTTTTAGAATTTTACCACTTCCAGAGACGGCAAATCCCGTAGAATTGTTCATAAAATCAATAGCTTGGATCCACGCCCCAGAACTAAAAATCATACTCCAAGAACTCCCCGCATTGGTGCTTTTTATTATTAGTCCCCCGGTTCCTGCAGCAAAAATAATTTCTGAATTTACTACTTTCAATCCGAATAATGAGTTCATAACACCGGAAAAATTTTGATTCCATGTTATCCCCCCATCGGTCGTCTTATAAATATTTCCGAATTCGTTTGTTACATAACCAACATTACTATTGTAAAATTGAACTTCATATAAGTTCCCATTTAAGAAATTTTGTGACCAAGTTTGACCTCCATCCGAAGTTTTCATTATCAATCCATTGTTCCCTGCAATGAATCCATTGTTTTGTGAGGTAAACCATACAGAGTTTAAGTTCAGATTTACTTCGAGGAGTAAAGTTTGCCAGTTTAAACCTCCATTGGAAGTCTTTAGCAGACACCCTCCAGCTCCCACAGCCCAACCCTTGAGAGTGTCAATAAAGAACACATCCCTCAATTGTAAATTAGTTCCACTGGTTTGAAGAATCCATTCTGAATTACTTTGTCCATTTCCCCAGGTAACGGACAAATTAATACTTCCGACGCCGGATGAAGATGGAACTAATGTAAGATTTACCTGTGTTGTAAAATTCTCTTGTACAAGAACTGAAGTTTGTCCCGAATAAACGACAACATTATTAACATCTTTTGCATCAACTTTTAATTGCCATGTCCCAACAGGAACAGATTGAAATGATATATCAGCAGACGTTGATGAAGTTAAACTTAAATTGCCGACTAATGAATCGGTTCCCTTTTTTAGGACTGCAGTTACGGTAGCAACATTTGAAGGTGCATTTTCACGGTCAATTTTTAGCAGAACGCCCCCTCCGCTACCTCCATCAATATTTGGAGAGTTTGGTTCTTGTCTTGAACATCCGATTGTTAAAACAATCAGAGATATAATCGTGCAGAAAATGATATTTTTCATTTCCACTCCCATTTTATAGACTAAAACAATTTTCCGTAAATTATTTTTTTCCAAATTCTCGATAGAAAATTGGGCTTTATTGAGATGAAAAATTTTTCAAATGCTTTTAATGCAGTTTGGTTTTGTTCTACCGGAATCTCATTCACTTCAATATTATTTTCGGAAAGAATAACTTTATAGATATTAGTTGAATCGGTGTGTGTTCCTTCACCATCTGTTCCAATGTTTTGAACGAGCGATTTACCGGGATAAAGTGTAAACATATTTTTCAAAAAGATTGATGCGTGCCATCTTACAGCCCATGAATCTACTTTACCGCGAGCTTGATTTTTAAGCATTTTAACATTATGTGTCGTACCATTGAGATCAAATTCATATAACAATTTATGATTTGCTAATTCATTTAATAATTCAACCGGATTGGGATTGAAGAGATTCCATGCTCTTTCCCAGGTAGCCCAACCCCAACAATCAGCACCCCTTAAAAAAAATGTTTGCGGAAGATTTTCTTCAACCGGATAAACATAACCGTGAATGCTAGCAACTTTTGGATTATCCTGATAAAGAGTTAAAGCAGAGTTCATATACTGTATAAAGAATGGTGACGTGACAAGGTCATCTTCCATAACTATAATTTTTTTATACTCATTTATTACAGTTGTAACTCCGTCAATAATAGAATTAGCCAGTCCGAAGTTCTTTTCTCTTCTAACAATTCTGATCGAGTTAAATCCTGAGACAGTTTCAAGATAATTTCTTAAATCATTTACTTTTTGCTTCTCTCTTTCATAACGAGCACCATCAGAGAAAATTATCAGATCCGATTTATCTGCTAAAGCATTTTGTTTAAGTGCATCAATAGTTTTTTTTGTATGCACTAAACGGTTGTAAACAAAAAGGGCAATGGGAGCAAGAATCATCATTCGTCGATTATTTTTAATAGATACTTTTGTGTAACAGAAATTTTCCTATAACCATTAAATTTTCAGAAATATTATGGAATATTTTTAATTACTCCAACTTTATAAACTGACGATGTTCCACCGCTATAATAAATTCTTAATTCTTCAGAAGATCTGACTAAACATGGATATGCAATTTGATAGTTTGCCCAACCATTGGCAGTATTATTTGTTTTAAAAATTGGATTTGTACTTGACTTCTGCCAGTTTTTACCATCTGTTGATGTAGCATAACCAAAAGCTTTTCCAGTACTATTCATATATACCATTTTAAACAGGTTCATTTCGTAGATGACACTCGCCTCATAAATTCCAGCCCCCTCCCAAGATTGGTTTGCGCTAAGAACCGGGGCGTTGCCATATGGAGTCCAATTTACTCCATCATTTGAAATTGCCAGAAAAATGCGGTATGGAGAGAATTTTGAATAATACATGTAATAATTACTATCGATTTTTACAACAGAAGAAGAAGCTACATTGTTTTCGTTACTGATTGCTCCGAGGATAGGATTGGGATATTTTTCCCAAGTAATACCATCTATTGAGGTGGCAAAACCAATTTTATAAGCAAGACTTTCAGAAGAGTTGCCAAAATAGTACATTTTAAAATAATTTCCATCTTTAATAACGGCTCCAGGCTGTACACTATGCGAGTCCCAACTCCCCAATGCTCCTCGAGTAAATACCGGTGAAGCATTATTTCGAGTCCACTGTAATCCATTAACCGATGAGGCATAATAAATTTCGGTAGCTCCATTTGCAAAAACATCTTCAAACCACATATGATAAATAGCTCCGTCAAACAAAACAAAAGGTTGATAAACGCCTGAATTAGAACTATTATTAAAAATAGTTTGAAGTATCGGATTGCTCAAATAATCAATCCAATTTGAAGTTGGATTAACATTTGATCCCCACGTTACAAAAATGGAGATAGAACCTACGCCAGAGGAAACTGGATTAAGTATAAGGCTAACTTGGGAGACAAGATTCTCTAAAACACTAACCTGGGTTTCACCTCTATAAACAACCGTATTTTGGTTGTTAAATGCTTCAACTATCAAATTCCATGTTCCAACTGCAATATTTGTCAATTGAAGTGACGCTGAGGTATCGGTTAAGATATTTAATGAAGACGAGATGGTAGTATAACCAGACCGTGATAATTTTGCTGTTACTATGGTAACATTGCTTGGGGCATTTTCTTTATCAATCTTAAAGAGTACAGACCCATATTTAACTGAGTCTATTGGAGGTGTAGTTATCGAATCTTGAGTACAAGATGAAAAGAAAAGAAAAACTAAAACTGAGGAGAATACTAACTTAATCATATAAAGTACTCCAAATAGAAATAAATGTATCTCAATTTTAATCAAAAATTAATCAAAAGGCAAAGTCCATTTTCTTTTTTAATTTAATTTTAAGATATTGTTTAAAAATAAACCAAAATAGAGGTTTTCAGACTTTTTTTATCTTTTGATATGAATATTTAAACATTCTAATTGAGAAATGATTGTCAGACATTTTGTAACAAACAAAATATCTAATTTCCTTAAGTACCACCTCTAATTAAAAATCAATTTGGGCTGAGAAGTCGACGAATAGTAAATAAATTAGAACTATTTACGATAAATCATTTTTAAAAAATACGGTATTTAGTGTCTTCGCAAAAAAAGAATAACCTTTCGAATACAAAAATTCTGAGACGGGTGATTTGTAGATGTTTTTCGGATCTAAGTTCAAATCTTCTGTCAATATATAGAGAGGTCTAAATTTTTCCCAATTGTTTGAACGTAAAACATTAAGGTCCAATCCTTCTACATCGATGGAAACAAAATCTATCTTAGTACTAATTGGAAGATGTTTCTCTAGTATATTTGATAAAGTCTCTGTATGAAGAGTAATTTCTTTTATTAACTTATAAGAAGTTTGTGATATTCGCTGATTTGTTATTTCTTTAGAAAATCCATTGAGTGCTGGTTCATCAAACATGTAATACGTTAAATCAACTCTCTCATCATTTACGGGTTGTTCAATAGAAATGTCTCTGGGCCTAATTTTTTTAAATAAGCCGCTGCTTCCAGGTCTGGCATCAATCGTTATCCCACTCCATCCCCGTCTATAAAAAAGATATGTATTGGAAAATCTAACTGGATGGAATGCGCCAATATCAACATAGTATCCTTCCCTTTTTCCGTCAAATATTCTGTCTAAGATTAAATCTTCCCCTTCTTGTGAATACGAACGTCGATACGTTAAATTAAAAACAGAATTCTTAAACCTACTTATAAAACTTTTCATTATTATTCTAGTTATTTATTATTTATTAAATGCCTAAACAATTGTATTTGCGATAAAAAATTGACGTGGTATTATTATAAGCAACTATAGGGAGTATACCCACAAAGTCAATTCTTTTAAAATCTAATCCTTCGAGATAATCCAACGCTTCTCTATATTCTTCAACTTGTGAATTATCAAAAATTATAATCCCGTTGGTATTTAAGGCTTCAATAGAAGCTTTTGTTGACTTCACTCGATCTCGCCCATCAATGATTATTATATCAAATTTTTCTTTTGATTCATTAACGGATTTTGAATAAGTATCGGTTCCATCAAGTGGTCGAAAAACGATCTCACAGTTTACAGGTAATTTAGCGCTAACCTTATTAAACCATTCCAAATCATTTTCAACAGATTTAATCTTTTTCACTTTACTAGAAAACCAGATGGTAGAATTTCCAGAGCCATACTCAAAAATACTCATTTCACTATTAAGTCTATTTTGAATGAAGTGAAGGAATGAGTAGGTAAACCATGGAATTGGGTTATTATTTTTATCTATAGCTTCCTTTGCGTAAAAACTTTTAAACCATCCCTCTTCTCTCAAGGAACTACTCATTGCTAATTGAACAAATGCTCCTATTTGAATTCCATTTAGTAAAGTCCAAATAATTTTCTTTAAAATTTTCATATTAATTCTTGAATTTAGATTTAAGTAGCTTAAATAACCAATGAAAAGATAATGCTCGCAAAATTAAAACTAATTGATCAAAAGTTTTTCTATTTGTTCCTAAACTCATAACCGCTACACTATAAGAAACCAAAGTAGCGGCTGCCGCCCCATTGATACCATATTTTGGTATTAGCAAAAAGTTTAGGGCAACATTAGCAATCATTCCGGCGAGTGTTCTATAAAAAGATATTTTTGTTAGATTTTCACTTATCAGAAATTGGCTACTCGCAACACCCAGGAATGTCGGAACTCCTGCCCAAATATATATTGTAAGAACGGTCGCACCAAGTAAGAATTCCTCTCCGTAGAGCGTTGTCATTATCCAGGGAGAAAGGAAAGTAACAGGAACTGCAATTGCAATCGATATAAATGCCATCAGATCATAAAGTTTCTGTAATCGGCTGTTGTAAAGATTATTATCTATTTTTTTTGCATTTAATATTGCCGGAAAAAGTGATGTGCTGATAACCATCGGAATAAAGTACCAAACTTCACATAATCTAACCGCAGAAGCATAATAACCGAGTTCTTTACTGCTTAACATTTTTTCAATCATTATTTGATCAATCTTCATATAGATTCCAATTACAACCCCTGCAATTGTAAGAGGCCATGCATCAATTAACAATCTTTTGGCAATCGACTTATTGAATTTCCATGTGATAATGTTCTCATCAGAATTTTGAAAAACCATTACCAAGCCAATAGCAATCAACAGAATTTCAGCCACTTGAAAAATTACAAAATAAATTAATGGCGCCTGAAGATAGATAAACAAAATCTTAAGCAATGATGCTGTTATAAGGGCAATAGATTGAACTATCGCAACTAACTTTCCCTTCACTTGAGCATGAAAGAAAAATTCAATTACATAAAACGATTGGAAAAACATTCCCGCAGAAAGAACTAATATTAAGAAGGCATTAAGTGAATTCTCTCCGGTAATAAATAAAGTTATACAAATTAGAATAAATGCAATTACCGCACCGGAGAGTCTCAATAAAAAAACTGATCCAAGTATTTTTTGTTTATCTTCGGGATGGTTAACTATTTCGCGGGTTATAATTGAATCGAGTCCCAGAGTAGCAAGTGCGGCAAAAATACCGACATAACTTAATGCGTAACTAAAAACACCAAAGTCTTCCGCCCCCAAATAACGGACTAGAAGAATGTTAACAGTAAATCCGAATAGAATTCGTATTACTTTCTCTCCAAGAAGCCATCCTGTATTTTTAAAATACTTAGAGAAAGCATCTGAACGAAAATTTATTTTTGTGCTGGAAGACAAATTCGTTCCGAGATTAATTACTTGCTTTTTGTTTTCGGGATGATAATTTTTGCATTAGAAGCACTATTATCAATCCCGCAACAACTAAAGAACTCAAAATAAATGCGATCCATCTACTGATGAAAAAGCTTGTAGGAGCATATGTAAACTCAAGAATATGTTCCCCCTTAGGAACAATTACTCCCATAAAATTATGGTTTGCTCTAAAAATTTTTAAATCGTTTCCGTCAATGGTTGCTTTCCAGCCCGTTGGAACATACGTATTTGTGAAAACCAAAAAATTATTTCCGGATGCATTTACATTAACAACAATTTTTTCGTCTGTATATTTAGTTATTCTTACAGAAGCAGTGGAATCGGGTTGATCAACTTGAACAGCTTCTTCGGTATAAGCTATTTCCGCAGGATTAAATTCATTATTTTTTATAGAATTAAGAATATCAATTCCCTTTTTCATTTCTACTCTATTAACAAAATGAACTCTCGACAAAACGGCTTCATTTTTGTAGACACTGCTTTTTTCACTACTGGCAACTTGCGTTAAACCTACCATCATTATTGGTTTATCTGTAATAATATATTTTACATTTGCTAAATTCCAGAGAGTTGGATTAACAGGACCAACAACGTCAATAATATCCTGATAAGCTCTTGGTTTGATACCCGAGTAACCGTAAAAATCTTCGAGCAGAAAATAGGCGTTAAAATTTGAGTTCTGACCAAAAGAACCGAGTGAACCATCTTGCTTCATGTTCAATATTCTAAAAGGTTCTGTATCTTTTTGATCTCTTATTACGTTTACATAGTCCGGAGTATTGAACAAACCGGATACATCGGGATTATCACTATACTTTGCACCGCGAGAATCAATTCGCCATAAATCAACAAGCGTAAGTAGAATTACTACAACCACAAAAACATCTCCGCTTATGTTTTTCTTTATATAAAGATAACCTCCCCAGAATGTCACAGCTAAAAATGTAAATGCAAAAAAGAAATCACCGACAAACATCTGCGACATATATTCAGATAATGCTTGATATTGTTGTGCCATCTGCGGACGTGCGGCCTGAAGGGTAGCTGCATATTCGCTAACTCTTTCGGTGAACCAACTTGTTAATGCACTATTTAACACTAAGGATAAGACCAATATTCCACTGAAAGTAAAAGCACCATATTTTAATATATTCAGGGCTTTATTATCAACTTCATTTCTAAGTGAAAGAATTTTCATGAGTCCAAATCCGGCAAGGACAGGTAAACTCAATTGTACGAGAATTAAAATCATCGAGGGAACTCTGAATTTATCAAAGTATGGGAGATTGTAGAAAAGTAAATCGAATAAAACAGGAAAAGTTTTTCCGAAAGAGATTAATAAAGCAATCGAACTAAGTATTGTTAAAAATCTAACTACCGGATTTTTCCAACAAGTAACTATTGCAAAGAGTGCAAGAAAGAAAACCAATACTCCCATGTACATCGCAACATCAACAAAAGGCATTTGACCAAAGTAAGTATTTACTTCAACCTCTTTTCCTTGAGTAAGTGGTCCGTTATATACCGAATTGCCGAATCCATAATAAGAAGGAATTATAAACGTTAAAACTTCTCCCGGAGAAAAAGACCAATTAGTATGATACTCATAATATTCAGATGAAGATTGTTCCGCCTTTCCGGTCGATTCTTCAACTACACTTTTACCACCCCGGGTTGAGTATTGTGTATATTCATAAATCTGAGTGAGATTATCCGATTGAATTAATAAAGCTATAATTGAAGCTCCTGCAAATGTAACTGCAGATTTTATCAAATTATTTCTAAGCAGTAAATCTTTTATTGCGATTGCTCTTGAGAAGAAATAGAGATAGTAAATACCAACAGCAAACATTGTATAAAAAATTATCTGAACATGAAAACCTTGTATTAATAACTGCATGGTTATAATCAAAAGCAGAAAATCTATTAATTTAAATTTTTCTTGTAAGCGGAAGAGTAGAAGGAATAATAGCGGATACATACAAATTGATGTCAGCTTTGTAACATGCCCGATAAAGAGAAAGACAATTAATCCCGTACTGAATGACGTAGCTATAGCGGTAAATAGACTTACCAACGTATTTTTGGTTAAGTATTTCATCAGAAAAAATGAAGTGAAAGCAAGTATGATCAAATAGAAAGACCACATCGCATATTCAACCTCGAAGAAAGAGGTAAATAGACTTCTGGCTGCTGTGAAAACAACATAAATCAAGTTAAACCAGGTATAACCGGTACCGAGTGAGTAGGCAGGCATTCCGCAAAAAATATGAGGATTCCATAATGTAAATCCGTCACGTTCTTTTTCGATATAAGGTTGAGCCGCATTTGAAGCAAGGATATCCCCTGATTGAAAAGTCTTTCCACCGAAGTACATCGGACTTAAAAAAGCGAGAAATAATATGACCAATACCAAAAGTACCGCAAGAACGTGATACTTTTCCGGAAGTATATTTTCTAATTTGAATTGTGCTAAAAAGCCGTTACTGCTCTGTTTTGAAGTTTTGGTTTTCAAAGCCTTTGCCATTAAATCTCCATTAAAAATTTCAATTTAGGAATTGAATAAATTAATCTTTTCTCGCTATAAAAATTATTCCGGCACCAATATCGTTATCTGCCATAAAATCCATTCTCATCATTAATAATGTGAACGGAAGCGTTATCAGATAATAAAGTGGAAGAATTGCAAAAAGTAATTTTGATAAGTTGAGCATCAACATCGGGTATTTTATTCCGAGTCTCCATGAAAGATCGCCCCAGAAACCGTATGAATAAAGTGAATTATGTATTTTAAATCCAATCGGTTCAAGCTTCGAAATAAAATCTTCTTTGGAGTAGCCGTCTCGCGCATGTTCACCAATAAAACTTTCTTCTCCTTCATCATGAACATCACTTCCACCAAAAATTGATGGAGTATTTATCAATAAAAATCCACCCGGCTTTAGTGCATTAAAGTAATTTTGAAAAACTTTAACGTCCTCTTCTATATGTTCCATTACATCAACACAAACTATCAAATCAAATTTTTCTTTATGGTCGATTTGCGTTAAATCTTCTATTCCGAAAGAGACATTATTTATTTCGTATGATTTGAAGAATTGAGTTGAATCTTTTATCCATTTGTCTTTCACATCAACAGCATAAATTTCATTTGGCAGCATATGTTGCGACATGAAATAAGTATACTGTCCGTAACCAGTACCTGCATCATAAATGTTTATTTTCTTGGTACCGAAAAATTTGCGGAGTCTCTTTAATTCACGGCGCACAAACCATGAACGGAGAAACATTAAATCTAATGACTTATAAAAAAGAACCCGCAACGAAGGGAATTTCCTAATTGTTGCGGCAAAAACATCTTTAATTGGATCGTAATGCATGAAATGTCTTATTTCCGAAAAGAGTTATTAAATAAACGATGAAGAAAATATTCATCTTCGTTTGAAAGGGTTACTTTCTTGATTCTTTTATTGTGTATTCTGATTCATTTTGCGAATTATGAACCATAAGTTCACCTAATAAACCAACCGAGAAAAACTGAACTCCCACAATCACTAAAAGAATCCCCAACAACAACATTGGTCGGTTATTCAAAGGTTGTCCCATAATCCATTCGTAACTCAAATAACCGTTAACAATAATTCCGACTAAGAAAGCCAAGGCTCCCAAAAATCCGAAAAGATGCATCGGTCGTTTTATGTAACGAGTTACAAATATTACAGTTACAAGATCAATAAATCCTTTGAAGAATCGTGAGATTCCGAATTTTGTTTTACCGTACCTGCGCGGATGATGTTGCACCGGAATTTCTGCGACCGAATAGCCCTGCCAATAAGCCAACACCGGCATATAACGATGAAGCTCTCCGTAAACTTTTATATTATCAACAACAGCACGTCTGTATGCTTTCAGCCCGCAATTAAAATCGTGAATTTTGATGCGGCTCATAAGTCCGGTAATATAATTAAAAAACTTAGAGGAAATTCTTTTGATAAAAGGATCATATCGCTTTTTCTTCCAGCCGGAAACGAGATCAAAGCCTTCATCTAATTTATTGAGTAGGTTAGGTATTTCTGAAGGATCGTCTTGAAGATCGGCATCCATCGTAATAACTACTTCACCGGTGACGTGTTTAAAACCGACTTGCAAAGCTGCTGATTTACCATAATTCTTTTGAAAACTGATAAATTTAAATCTTCGGTCCATTCTGTTTAAATCTTTTAATACTTTAAGTGATTTGTCAGTACTCCCGTCATCAACAAAAATGACGTCAAATTCGATACTGGAATCTTCACACACCCTTTTAATTTCGGTTGCAAGCGGCTGTAATGATTCTTCTTCGTTAAGGAGAGGAATAACTATTGAAATTTTTTTCGGAATTCTTTTAATCTGCTCAGGTGCATCCGATGGTCTTTTTCTGTAACGCGGTCTTCTGTAATAAGGTTTTTTCTTTACTTCCTGATTTGGGGTTTCTTCCATTATGTATCCATACTTAAGAAAATGTTCACTTTAATTAATTTTCAACAGAATGTTCTTTGTAAGAACTGATGTCAAAAATTAACTTAATAATCGGCTAAAATCAATTTATTGGTGATGGGATTTTCACATCACATTGCAAAATTAATTAACTCAGGTTACGTAGGTTACTAAACCTCCGAGGTTTCAATGAATGTATTTACGAAAATATTATTGATTTTTATCCAACAAACAAATGTAAGAATATAGCACTTGCCAAAACCTCGGAGGTTTGCCACTCACTTGCCAAAGGCAAAAATAAATAAAGTAGAGGGAATTTCATTCAATACTTATTAATTATTAAATCACAATCCGCCATTCATCATAATTCTTCCAAAATAAAATCAATATTTCTCCGTTTATCCTTGAATAAAGCCATTCATAAATTACAAAAGCAAACGGACTTGTAAGAGGAATAACTTTGGTGTGTTGATTTACAATTTCTTCTTCAAAACCTTTGTTTGAAGAAGGAGTTTAAATTCTGTAATTTGAGAGTATTCTAAAAATTCGGGACGCAATGAACGAT
Organism: Ignavibacteriales bacterium; assembly: GCA_020061995.1. The sequence goes on from JAGUXE010000018.1 coordinate 28,549, forward strand.
TTCATTAACAATAGAAAAAAAATATACTGGCTATCACAGTTCCTTGGTTGGGGTGCATATATTTTTTTCAATATTCTGGTTTCCATTTCATATGAAGGATATGATTGGCGCAGACTTCTTTTATTCCTTTATATAGGTGTAATGGGAATCGGCTTTACCCATGTATTTAGATTAATCATTGTAAACAAAAAATGGATCATTCAATCACTCAAGCAATTAATTCCAAAAGTAATTATCAGCAACCTTTTTATTGCTCTAATAATTGTTACAATCACTTTTTTAATTTTGTACACAACCAATATTTATAAATGGGAAAATTTTCGATTTGTTGTTTTTGCAATTAATATGTTCAATTTCACGGTAATTCTTCTCTTATGGTCATTTATTTATTTTGCCATCCATTATTTTGAAAATTATAAGACTTCTGAAATCGAACGACTTATCTGGGAAGCCGCCGTAAAAGATTTTGAATTGAAGACACTAAAATCGCAATTGAATCCCCATTTTATGTTTAATGCATTAAATAGTATTCGTGCATTAATTGAAGAAAATCCTGAACGTGCAAAAAACAGCATTACACAACTATCGAATATTTTCCGTTATTCCCTAAGAATAGAACGAACAGAAACAGTTCCGCTTGAAGATGAAATAAAAACCGTCATTGATTATTTAAGTTTGGAACAGGTTCGTTTTGAAGAACGACTAAATTTCAACGTTTATATTTCACCCGATGCAAAAAGCATAGAAATACCCCCGATGATGGTTCAAACTCTTGTTGAAAATGGAATTAAGCATGGTGTTTCAAAAATTCCTGAAGGGGGAAAGATTAGTTTAGAAGCAAGTATTTCAAATGGTAAATTAATTATTTCGATACGAAACAGCGGTTCAGTAAGAGAAGCAGATATCCTTAATTCCAAAGGATATGGAATTAGCAATACAAGACAACGATTAAATCTTCTCTACGGAGAGAGCGGGTCTTTTATAATTAAAAATGACAATGGATTTGTTTTAACTGAAATTATTATTCCAATCGGAGGAACAAAAAATGAAAGCTCTTATAGTTGATGATGAAAGATTAGCCCGCGTAGAATTAAAACGACTTTTGGAACCATTTAAGGAAATTCATGTTGTAGGAGAAGCGGTTAATGTCGATGATGCTGTAAAAAAAATCGGTGATTTAAAACCTGACCTGATTTTCCTTGATATTCAGATGCCGGGGAAAACCGGTTTTGATTTACTTGAGGAATTGGATCGTGTTCCTAAAGTAATTTTCACAACCGCTTATGATGAATATGCACTTAAAGCTTTCGAATTCAATGCTCTTGATTATTTATTAAAACCAATTGAACCGAAACGCCTTGAAGATGCTATTAAACGTGTAGTTGAGCAAGAGACACAGGAATTGTTGTTACAACATTCTTCTCATCTGCTGAAGCCCGATGATCAAGTATTTGTAAAAGATGGTGAAAGATGCTGGTTTGTTAAATTGGAAGATGTACGATTGCTTGAATCTGAAGGGAATTATGTCCGCTTATATTTCAATGACTACAAACCGTTGATCTTAAGAACTTTGAATTATCTTAATGACAGACTTGATCAAAAAACATTTTTCCGTGCCAATAGAAAACACATTATCAATCTAAAGTGGGTTGAAAATATTGAACCTTGGCTTAATGGCGGATTACTCGTTAAGTTAAAAGGGGGACAAAAAGTTGAAGTTTCACGAAGACAATCAATAAAATTCAAAGAGATGTTAAGTATATAGTTTTGCTTAAAACAAATTTTTCCTAAATAAAATGGAGCCGGTATGAAGATTCTAATAATGTTATTAATTGTTAATTTACTCTCTCTAAATTCTGTAGTTGCACAAACCACAAAAGGAGAAGTCCCCTTGATTTCAATGAAAGATTTTTTCAAGAATCCCGAAAAAACTGCTTTTCAAATCTCACCTAATGGCGAATATCTTTCTTTCATGATGCCATGGGAAAGCAGACTTAATGTTTATGTTCAAAAAATTGGCGACAAAGAAGCTAAACGATTGACGAGTGCAACAGAGCGCGATATTGCCGGTTACTTTTGGGCTAATAATGAGCGTATCGCGTATGTTCAAGATAAAGGAGGAGATGAAAATTTTCGTCTCTATGCTGTTAACATTGATGGAACAAACGAAAAAGATTTAACACCATTTGAGAAAGTTCGTGTTGATGTTATTGATGATCTTGAAGAAAATCCGAATGAAATGATTATCGGAATGAATAAAAATAACCCGGAACTTTTTGATGTTTACAGAATCAACATCAACACTGGTGAGTTAACTGAAATTGCAACCAACCCGGGGAACATAACCGGCTGGCTTACCGATCATGAAGGGAAATTACGCATTGCAGTAACTACAGATGGCGTTAATAATAGTCTGGTTTATCGCGAAAAAGAGACGGATGAATTTCAAGTTTTGATAACAACCAGTTTCCGCGAAACCGCTTCACCGGCAATGTTTACATTCGATAATAAAAATCTCTATTTGATTTCTAATCTTGGACGTGATAAACTGGCTTTAACCCTTTATAATTTAAATGATAAAAAGGAAGAAAAAGTCATCTATGTAAATGAAGAAGTAGATATTGACAATATTCTTGCTTCAAAAAAAATGAAGAAACTAACAGGAGTAACTTATACAAAAGATAAACGCTCCTATCATTTTCTTGATGATGCAACCAAAGCAGTTTATGACGAACTTGCAAAACTTCTCCCTGGTTATGAAATTGCAATCGGCGGAAAGAATAAAGATGAAGATAAACTTCTCATCAGAACTTATAGCGACAAAACACGCGGTTCATATTATTTCTATAATACAAAAAGTAAAGAGTTTTTAAAGCTTGCAGATATTAGTCCATGGCTTGATGAAAAAAACATGTCTGATATGAAACCAATTAGCTATAAAAGTCGTGATGGAATGACTATTCATGGTTATTTGACTTTACCAAAGGGGAAAGAAGCAAAAAATCTTCCGGTAGTTGTTAATCCACATGGCGGACCATGGGCACGTGATCAATGGGGATTCAATCCCGAAGTACAATTTCTTGCAAATAGGGGTTATGCGGTTTTACAGATGAACTTCCGTGGATCAACAGGTTATGGAAAGGAATTCTGGATGTCAAGCTTTAAGCAATGGGGTAAAACCATGCAAGATGACATCACTGACGGAGTTCAATGGTTGATAAAAGAAGGAATTGCAAATCCTAAAAAAGTTGGAATCTATGGAGGCTCATACGGCGGATATGCAACATTAGCGGGATTAACTTTCACTCCTGATTTATATGCATGCGGAGTTGATTATGTCGGTGTATCAAATCTATTTACATTTATGAAATCTATTCCTCCTTACTGGAAACCATATCTCGATATGTTATATGAAATGGTCGGGCACCCTGAACAAGATTCAGTATTGCTGCATTCTTCATCTCCTGTATTTCATGTTGATAAAATCAAAGCTCCGCTGTTTATTGCACAAGGAGCAAACGATCCCCGAGTTGTAAAATCGGAATCAGATCAAATGGTTGAAGCATTAAAGAAAAATGGAATTGATGTACCGTATCTAGTAAAAGATAACGAAGGACATGGATTCAGAAATGAGGAGAACCGATTTGAGTTTTATAGATCAATGGAAGAATTCCTTGGGAAATATCTCGGTGGAAAAGTAGGATCTCACTAATTTTGTAACTTGTTTTATAAAGAGGCGGTTTTTACCGCCTTTTTTATTTACTCAGAATCTTCAGAAAATCACTTTCTAAACTTTCTTCCGGAGTTTCAATTATTCTTCCGATTTCTTTATCGTACTTATAAAAAATAAATGTTGGAACAAGTTCAATGTTTAGTCCGTTTAACTCCTTAACATCAGCTTCTTTTTTTCTGTTTACATTTATAATTGTAAGTTTTTCAACCGGAAATTTAATTTCGTCTAAAATTTTATAAAAGTGTGGAACTTCCCTCCTGCTATCACTGCACCATGTTCCCATTACAACAAGAATCTTTAAGTCATTTATTAGATTAGAAATTTGAGCAACCGCCCCACTATCAAACTCATAATCTTCATAAGCAGAATTAAACCACCAGGAAAAAGTTGTATCGTTGAATGCATAGCGATTTGTGTATCCAATCAACATCGGTTTTTCTGATTTTTCATCAATCACAATTTCATTATAAGTTTGTGCGGAAAGATTAATAGTCATTATTAATAATGCTGTAAGCAGTTTATACATAGATGTTTTCCTTGTGTATTATTTTTCGGAGAATTTCCTTACGTCAAGTCCCCACAAAAGTTTGTTCCGTAATATCTCATAATAACTGATTTTATCTGTCTTAATCAGTTTTAACGGATGTTTGCTTTTCTTTATTGTGATTTCAACTGAGGGGACTATCTCAATTGTTCTTTGTCCGTCAGAATGAATTTGAATTTTATTATACTGAGACTCCACCGCTATTTTTATAACTTCATCCCCCGGGAGAACTAGCGGTCGCACATTCAAACTATGTGCTGAAATGGGGCTTAGAGTTATCACATTGGTTTTAGGGCTTACAATTGGTCCCCCAACAGATAGAGAATATCCTGTTGATCCGGTTGGAGTAGCGATAATCAAACCATCGGCTGAAAAAGTTGTAACATATTGGTCGCCCACAGTAACTGCAACTTCAATCATTTTTGCCCAGCCACCTTTATCTATTACAATATCATTTACTGCAAATAAAGAATATGTCTCTTCATGTTTACAAGTCCCCTCAAGAATCATTCGTTCTTCAATTTTGTAGCGATTATTCTTGAGGTCAACTAAACAACTTTCCACTTCCGAAATATCAACTTCGGTAAGAAAACCAAGCTTGCCAAAATTAATTCCGAGTACCGGAGTATCGTTTTCATGTGCAATTAATGAGGTTGAAAGCATTGTTCCGTCACCTCCTATTGAAAAGAGAATATCGCTTACATCCGCTAATTTTTTTATTGAAAGAAATTTATTTTGGGGGATCGAATCGACATCGGTCATAAATTCGTCTAAAGAGTCGGCAATGAAGTAATCGATATCTTGAGCAGATATTTTTTTAACAATTTCGGAAATAACTATTCCGATTCTATCTTTGGATGTATTTCCAACAATTCCGATAGTCATAACTTTATCTTTCTAAAATTGTTAATTGTTTAAGTGAAGATCACTGATGGCGTGAAGCTTCCCATATTTTTGCATATTTAGTGAAAACATAATTTGCAGAGAAGACAGACAAAATAAATCCGTGTCTGCCGTCTAAAAATCCGCCTCTAATAAAATACATCTTAACGAAAATGAAAATCGGGCGCAAGATTAAATCAGATAAGCTCACATTCGTTTTCTTTTTAGAAAAATCTTTTGCGGCTAAAGATGTATAACGATTAAACTTATCATAATAATGCTCAATTGAGGGGTCTGTGTAATGATTGATGTCGGCATTTAATTCACCGATTACACCATTCACATTTAATTTTTCGTGAACATCATTATTGGAGAAAACTGATTTTTCTTTGTCAAATAATCTAACAACTCGACCCGGATACCAGCCGCAATGTTTAATCCACTTACCAAGGAAGTAGGCTCTTCGAGGCATTGAATAAGCATTAAACTGAGGTTTACTTTGTTTAAATGATGTTAGTGTTTTTTGTAATTCCGCAGTTAACTCCTCATCTGCATCCAACCACAAAACCCATTTGTGTGATAGCTTGGTTAATCCGTAACTTTTTGTTTCTGAATAGCCGAGCCACTTTATTTTTTCATAACGAACTTGCGGATACGTTTTAATAATTTTTTCGGAAGAGTCAGAGGTTGAATCATCAAGCAGAATAAAAATTTCATCAATGCAATTAAGCTGGCTTTCAATGCAGCGTTTGATGTTTGCTTCTTCGTTTTTAGCTATGATTAATGAAGATATTTTTATCATTTTAAATGATTCTCAAATCATATTAAGAATTAGTTGAAAAATCTATTTACAAAATAAACTATAATTTTAATATATTTAACACTGTCAAACTTAATAATAAATTATGAACTGTTTCACATTCCGGTTAACTTTTTAATGATCGACCTTATAGGAACGGTTAGATTAATCAAAGAAAAATTTTCCGCACAAAATTTCTCGGAGATAAGCTGGGTAGTTATAGGACAAATTCTAAACGTCCTGTTAAATTTTCTTATAATTAAACAACTCTCTTCCCTCGGCACAGAATCATACGGAATTTATGCTCTCATTTTAACCATTAATATGTTAATGGGATCGCTTCTTTACGGACCAGCCACACAAGCTTTCACTCGATTTTATTATCATTATCGTGACAAAGGAGAAATTTCACTGTTTATCCGATTGATGTATAAGTTTATTTGGCTCTCCGCAGTATTGATCTTATTTATCGGGATAATAGCATTGTCTTCTTTTTACTTAATCGATTCAAAATTCTCAATAGTTATTATCTTAATGTCTACACTATTCATTGTATCCTTTAAGACGAATGAATTTTTCAGCATCTCGTTAAATATAATAAGAATGCGAAAACAAAACTCGCTTTTACAAAACCTTGAAAGAATATTAAACATTGCCATCTTATGGCTACTTTTCAGTTACGGATTACTTAATCTAACTTCTGTATTCATTATATTTTTCGGAACTTCGTTTTTATTGATGGTTATAAAATTTAAAATCTTTCATAATCTACATAAATCATTATTAAAAATTAATAACGAAAGTTCTTCTGAAAATAGAATAGAGATTAAAAAAACCTTGTTGAATTATGCTTTCCCTTTTATTCTTTGGGGAATAACGGGTTGGCTGCAATCTAACGGTGAAAAGTGGGTGATAGCGAATTACTTATCCACTTCTGAAGTTGGTATTTATGCTGTTATGATGACTCTTGTAAGCGCTTTAATTATTCTTCCTAATAATATTATCTCCGAATTCAGTACCCCAATAATTTTTCAACATTTCAGTGATTTGAAAAATTTGGAAAGGGTTAAGTCTGGACACGCTCTCATTAACCTTATAGTTGGTTTGACTATTGTCTTCACTGCGATTGCATCCTTTATCACTTATTTTTTTGCTAAAGATTTAATAGTACTAATCAGCTCCTCTGCATTTGCTTTGTACTGGTATTTGCTCCCCATGTTTTGTATCGGAACCGGATTATTTTATACCGGGCAGGCAATGTGCAATACAGGGATGGCATTAAATCTTCCTCAAAAGTATTTAATTCCGAAAATATTAGCCGGAGTTTTATCGGTTTTTCTTAATATTGTTTTTATAATTTATTTTGGGTTGAATGGAATCGCATATTCTATGGTTATTATTGGTGCGGTCTATTCATTCTATATTTTCCTGATAAATAAAAAACTCACAAGAGAATTTTCTAAATAATGACAAAAAAATATTCTATAACAAATTCAGTTAAAAAAGCCGCCGTTGTTTTGATGCGTTATGATTACGGAATTAAAGACCGTGGCTTTTCATTTGAATATGTCAATATTTATCTCCCCATTTGCGATTTACTTGGAAAAGAAAATGTTTTAATCTTTGATTTTTTTGATGAATATAAATCGTCAGGAAAAGATTCGATGAACCAAAAACTCCTGGAATTTATTAAAACCGAAAAACCCGATTTTACTCTCTTTTGTCTTTTTGAAAATGAAATGGATGAAGGAATAGTTTCTTCATTACGCGACTATACAAAAACTGTAGTTTACTTTTTTGATGACCCCTGGCGACAGACCTATGTCAGAAAATGGATCGACAAGTTTGACTATTTTTCAACTTCAGATTATTACATGTTTCAACAGTATAAATCAGAAGGCATTAATAAAGCGCTTTACTCTCCATTCGGTTTTAACGAAAATGTATATCTGAAAAAGGACCTTAAACCAAAATATGATGTAAGCTTTGTAGGGGGTTACAGTCCTTTAAGAAAATGGATTGTTAACAGTTTACTTAAAGATGGAATCAAAATAAAAGTATTTGGTCGCAGCTGGGGAAATGATTTCAGCTTTATTTCACAAGATGAAATGGTGGATGTTTTCAATCAATCAAAAATAAATTTGAATCTCTCAAACGGAATAAGTAGGGATTTCGGACTTTTATTCAATTCTCTATCATCATGGCGAGCAGTAAAGCATATTCTGCTAAACAAAAAAAATAAAGAACAGGTTAAAGGACGGCATTTTGAGATTAATGCTTGCGGAGGATTTCAATTGAGCTATTTTATACCGGGATTAAATCTTGTTTATGAAATTGATAAAGAGATTGCCGTTTATGAAGATGTTTATAATCTTGCCAATGAAATCAAGTTCTTTCTGAATAATGATGAACTACGTTTAAGTATAGCAAATAAAGGTTACGAACGCTCGACACATGAGCACTCGGCACAAAAATATTTAAGTCAACTTATAAATAATATGTTTAATAAATAGTAGTCAACTTTGAAATTAAATCAATTACTAAAATCTTCCGGAATCGATATAAAATCTTTTATGCTTGCTTTAAAAGGTTTACCGGCGTTTTTATCGGATTATAAAAAGATTAAGGCTGCCACCTTAAACAGTAATAATGAATTTCCCATCACCGAGTTGTACCCTTGTTTGAGTGATCGATTTGACAAAGCCGGTTCACTTCCTCTTCATTACTTTTATCAGGATGTTGTTGTTGCAGGAAAAGTATTTAAAAATAATCCCGTTAAACACGTTGATATCGGTTCGCGTATTGATGGATTTGTGGCACATGTTGCATCATTTCGTGAAATTGAAGTTTTTGATATTAGAAGTTTTTCTACCGACTTGCCAAATATAAAATTTATCAAAGCAGACTTAACTGAACAAGATTTTCCATTGATTGATTATTGCGATTCGATTTCATGTTTGCATGCTATCGAACATTTTGGTCTTGGAAGATATGGCGATACGCTTGATTATTATGGTCATCTTAAAGGATTAAATAATATATACAAAGTATTGAAACAAAGCGGAAAATTCTATTTTGCAACACCTATTGGCGAACAGAGAATTGAGTTTGATGCACATCGTGTATTTTCTATTTTATATTTGTTGGATTATTTTAAAGATAAGTATAGACTTGACTCATTTTCATATATCAATGATAAAAACGAGTTATTTACCGAGCATAAATTGGATGAGACAAGTATAAGCAATAATTGCGGTTGCCATTACGGTTGCGGTATTTTTGAATTAACTAAGCTGTAATTTCATTATGCAATCAGAACCTTTAATTTCCGTAGTTATAACAACATATAATTGCGAAAAATATATTGAGGAAACTCTTAATTCGGCAATCAATCAATTATATAAAAATCTTGAAATTATTGTGGTTGATGATGGCTCCACCGATAACACCAAAGATGTCATCTCTAAATATCAACATATTGACCAAAGAATTTCATTTTATATTATTGAACATGCCGGTCGTCCTTCTGTGCCGCGGAATTATGGAATTCAAAAAGCAAAAGGTGAATTCATAGCATTTCTTGACGGTGATGATATTTGGATTGCGAACAAAATCGAAACACAAATTAAAAAACTTATTGAATCTCCGGGTTCTGTTTTGATTTATTCAATGAGTGTAACATTTGGCGATGTAAATATTTTTTCGCCATTTTTTGAGGTTCTTCCTCTAATCAATCGTTCTTCTTTAACAAGAGAAGAGTTGATTAAAAATGGAAATTGCATTCCGACTTCAACTGTAATTGTCAGAACGGATAGAATTAAAAGCATCGGCGGATTTGACGAAGACCCGAAATTGAAAATCGAAGATTATGACCTTTGGATACGACTCGGAAAACTTGGAACATTCTGTTTTCTTCCCAGAATTAAAACTTATTATCGTATTCATAAAAATCAGTTCTCGGGAAACTGGGAAGTCAAACAAAACAACCTAAAATATCTTGCAGAGAAAAATAATTTCGAAATCCCTCCTTACAACTATTATCGCAATAGAGGCTTCTTCTTAATGATGATTAGAAACATCATTCATCTTTTGCATTACCTTGTTGCCGGTTTGGGTTCAGTTTATGATAATATTAAAAACAATTTTATCAAGAGTAAAATTGTCTAATCCTTTAAAAATATTAATGATAACATCACGCGCTGATTACGGTGGCGGACCTGAACATTTATTAAGATTAATCTCTCATTTATCCAAGAATTTTCAGATCTATATCGCTGCTCCGGACGACGAACCGTATTATAAAAAATTTTGTGATTTTGTTGGGGAAGAAAATGTTGTTCATATTCCGCATAGAAAATTTACTATCGGTGCTTTAGTTAAATTAATTCTGTTTGTTCGAAAAAAAAACATTTCGATAATTCACTCTCACGGAAAAGGGGCAGGAGTTTATTCCAGAATTGCTTCTGCTATAACAGGGGCAAAATGTATTCACACTTTTCACGGAATTCACATTGCAGAATACTCCAGAGTCTCCGCATTTCTATATATTAAAATAGAACAACTACTTTCATTATTCACATCAAAAGCAATTTCCGTTTCTAAGGGAGAATATGATCTTGCTATTTCATTATCTATAATAAGAAAAAATAAACTTGAGATAATTGAAAACGGCGTTATATATCCCGCCCAAAGTAATAATGATCATAACTTTCATAAACCATTTCGAATATTGACGGTTACACGATTCGATTATTCAAAGAATAGTGAGCTGATAATTCTTATTGCAACTGAATTGCAGAAACAAAACTTACTTGATGACTTTGAATTTCATTTTGTCGGCAGAGGTGAGGGAGAGGTAGAAATCGCGAATAGAATTAAGAATTCAACGCTTCGGGATAAATTCATTTTTCACGGTTTTCAAAATGACTTAATAAAATATTACCAAGATGCTTTTGTTTATTTGTCTACTTCCCGTTGGGAAGGACTTCCTCTCTCGGTGCTTGAAGCAATGTCGTTTGGAGTTCCTGTTATTGCAACAGACGTAAGAGGGAATAAAGATGCGGTTATAAATAATCAGACCGGATATTTGTATAACATCGAAAAACCGGAAACAGCCGCCTCTGCAATTATCGATTTGCATAACAACAAAGAACTATGGTTGTCTCTTTCACTCGCAGCTCGCGAAAGAGTTCGTAATAATTTTACTGTTAATCGAATGGCACAACTGACAGAAAAACTATATTTTAGCATTAATATAAAATGATATTTTCTATTTAAGGAATAGCAATTTGCCCAATTATGCAATAGTTCATGAATGGTTCGACAGTTATGCGGGTTCAGAAAAATGCGTAGAATCTTTCAATAATCTTTATCCGGATGCAGATGTTTTTGCACTTGCTAATTATTTAACCGATGCCGAATTACAACAAGTATTAAGAGGGAAAAAACCCAATACATCATTCATTCAGAATCTCCCATATTCAAAAAAAATATTCCGCTCTCTTCTTCCTTTATTTCCTTATGCGATTGAACAATTTGATTTATCGGCTTACGACATTATAATCTCCAGCACTCATGCGGTTGCAAAGGGAGTGCTTAATAATTCCAACCAACTTCACATCGCATATTGCCATACCCCTATGCGCTATGCTTGGGATCTCTATTTTCAGTATATGAAAGAAGCAAAATTAGAAAAGGGAATTAAAGCATTCCTTGTAAAACGTTTTCTTCACAATATTAGAATTTGGGATGTGATTTCTGCCAATAGAGTTGATTATTTTATTGCAAATTCAAAATATGTTGCACAGAGAATAAATAAAGTTTATAGACGTGATGCAGATGTTATTTATCCACCTGTTGATGTAGATAAATTTCCACTCTGTGAGAAAAAGGAGAATTACTATTTAACGGCATCGCGATTAGTATCTTATAAGAAAGTTGATGTTATAGTTAAAGCATTTTCTACAATGAAAGATAAAAAACTTATCGTTATTGGTAACGGACCTGAAATGAATAATCTAAAAAGGATGGCATCTCCAAATGTTGAGTTTTTAGGTTATCAATATGGAAATATTTTAGTTGAGATGATGCAGAATGCGAAGGCGTTTATTTTTGCAGCTAACGAAGATTTTGGAATTACTGTTGTCGAAGCTCTTTCATGTGGAACTCCGGTAATTGCTCTCGGTTATGGTGGAACAGCCGAAACCGTTATACATAAAGTAAACGGAATTCGTTTTAATGAGCAGAATGAAAAATCGCTGCAAGAAGCAATAATTGAATTTGAAAAAAATATTGACACATTTAATCCGCTAAACATTTCCGAAACAGCCAGTAAGTTTTCCCGAAACCGATTTGAAAAAGAGATTAGCGATTTTGTCAATACAAAGTATACTGAATTTCTTAAAAGGGACTAATCGAAATGATTGTTAATCAACGCTCAATGCAAAACATACGACTTCTCTTTGATTTGCTGATTATAAATCTGGTATTTGTTGCTTCCGCATCTTTATCCCAATCACTTGAAATTCTTTTTGTACGCAACTACATGTTTATACTTTTACTCCTTCTGAATATCATCTGGTATTTTTCCTCGGCAATGATACGGTTTTACGATGAAGGTGGTTTGCGATATTTGTCATTTCAATTCATCAACATCGGCAAGAATAGCTTTATACAGTTGATGGTTGCGGTGATCTTTATATTTATTGCAAAGGAAGATCTTTTCACACGTAATTTTATTCTTTTTTATTCTGGCGGAATATTTTTTTTAATATCGATTAGAACCGTCTTCTTCAGAAAATTTTTATCATCATTAAGAGCCAAAGGGAAAAATTTACGCAACACTTTAATTATTGGAGCGGGAGAAGTTGGCAACAATTTTTTTCAATTGTTGAAAGAAAATCCCGACTTCGGTTTTAATTTTATCGGCTTTGTTGATGATGATGAGTCTATTAACAAATCAAGATTATTGGGGACAACGAAAGAGCTTTCATCCATTTTATCGGAAAACAAAGTTGATGAAGTTATTATTGCTTTACCGGTTTCTGCATCAGATAGACTTAATGAGGTTATTAAAATATGCAATACTAATGCAGTCAGAACACATATAATTCCCGATTACTTCAGATTCATTTCCAAAAAATTTCAACTGAGTATGATTGGTAACTTTCCGATTATTTCAGTGAGGCAGGAGCCACTCGATGAATTTCAATGGCGATTCATTAAAAGAGGCTTTGATCTCTTTTTTGCAATTGTTGTTTTAATATTGATATGCTCATGGTTATTCCCTTTTTTAATTCTATTGATCAAACTTTCCTCCAAGGGTCCGGTATTCTTTATTCAAGATAGAGTGGGTAAGGAGAATAAAATATTCAGATGTTACAAATTCAGAACGATGTTTATTAATTCCGATAAAAAATCATTTATTCCTACCATCAAAGAAGATCCTCGAGTTACAGCAATTGGGAGATTTTTACGTAGATCGAATATGGATGAACTCCCACAAATATTTAATGTATTATTTGGTGATATGTCTTTTGTCGGACCTCGTCCACATCCGATTGCATTTAACGATGCCTATACCGAAATGTTTGATGAAATTAAGCTACGACATTTAGTGCGTCCCGGTATTACCGGATGGGCTCAGGTACATGGACTTCGCGGGGATGTGGTGGATGAAGTTGAACAACGCATCCGAACTATTAAACGTATTGAGCATGATATTTGGTATATTGAAAACTGGTCGTTCTCACTCGACTTACAAATAATATTTTTAACTGTATGGCAAATGGTTAAAGCTGATACAAAAGGATTCTAAAATATTAACAGAATTGATTCACGCAAAGTGGAACTTCATGCTTAAATATTTATGAAAATAATCTTTTTATTTATTTCATTCTCAATTTTGTTTATAGGCTGCTCAACATCAAAGCCACCTATTGAGAGTGACTTATTGCTAACGAACAAATACTTCAAGCTTATTGAGTTAATGGGTAAACCGGTTAAAATGTTTGAGAATCAACAGCGTGAAGCTCACATGATTTTAAAACAGGATGGTAACAGAGTAAACGGATTCGGTAGTTGTAATACATTTAACGGCTCATTCGAATTGAAAGAGAAAAACCGAATTTCATTTTCAAAAATGGCGACTACATTAAAAGCTTGTCCGGAAATGGAAACCGAATCACAATTCTTCAAGATTTTAGAAATGACGGACAATTACAACTTTGACGGAAAGTATTTGCAACTCAACAAAGCTAAGATGGCTCCTCTTGCAAAATTTGAAGTAGTTTGGTTTAATTAAGGATTTCAGTTATAAGAGATAAAAATTAATAATGCTTAGAATCTCTTTTACTCTCATATAACGTTGTTGATTTTTCTGGTTATTACAAACCTTAAAAGACTTTTGCCAGGATGCACAAAATATGGACTTTTAAAGAATCGTGAGTTCTAGCTGAAATTTAAGTTTTATCGCCTTCCATTCAACCACATATAAACCTAGCCAAAATCACTCTTGATGACTTATAGATAAATAATATATTCCTTCGGTTAGCTTCTATTTTTTTCTGTTTGAGCCCCGATATGGTTTTCTATTATAAACTTTTTGTGGTGGTCTTTTATACTCAACGGTCTTGTGTTCGTCGGGTATCGAAACAAGAAGCTCTTCTTCGGGAAATTTAACTACAATTTTTCGTCCAAGGAATTCTTCTAACTTTTTAATTTCGTACGAATCATCTTCATCGGCAAAACTGATTGATATACCCGTAGCCCCTGCTCTTCCGGTTCTACCGATGCGGTGAACATATTCTTCAACATCCTGAGGCATATTATAATTTATCACATGTGAAATTCCTTCTATGTGAATTCCACGCGAAGCAACATTTGTAGCGACTAATACTCTTAATTTGCCTTCTCTAAATTTTTCTAATCTATTAATACGCTGATTCTGTTCAATGTCTCCTGAAAAGAGGGCGCAACTTATTCCATAAATTTCAAATTTATCCTTAAGCCGTTTAGCATCATCTTTTCGGTTCACAAAAATCAAAACACGCTCTAAATTCTTCTGCATTATAATGTTATACAAAAGTGTTGGTTTTTCATCAATTGTTGTTATGTAAGTTATTTCTTCTATACTATGAATACCTGCATCATCAGGTTTTACAATAATTTCACATGCCGCTCTTGTCCATGATTCTGCAAGACGCTTTACATCACCGCTAAGGGTTGCGCTGAAAAACATTGTTTGGCGCTTTGCTTTTGGTGGAGTACTTCCAACAATTCGTTTAACATCAGGAATAAATCCCATATCAAGCATTCTATCGGCTTCGTCGATAATAAGAATTTCTACTTTCGATAAATCAACTAAACGTTTCTTCATAAAATCAATGAGTCGGCCGGGAGTACAAATTAATATGTCAGATGGTTCTCTTTCGAGTATGTTTTGCTGTTTTTGATAATTCATTCCTCCAAGAAGTGAAAGAATAGAAAGTTGAATATATTTTCCAAGTCCTCGAGCATCTTTTTCAATTTGCAAAACCAGTTCACGTGTTGGTGCAAGAATAAGAACGCGTGGTGTTCCCGATTTTCGTTTTTCTTTAATCGGGTTTTTCAGAATGTGATTAAATATTGTAATAAGAAAAGCAGCTGTTTTTCCGGTTCCGGTTTGTGCTTGAGCGGTAATATCTTCACCGTTCATTGATTTAGGAAGGACTTCAGCTTGAACTTGAGTAAAATATTGAAATCCTAAATCATAAACTGCATGGAGAATTTCTTTAGATATTTTCAAATCAAGAAAACTTGTTTTCCCTTCAACCACAGGAATTTTAAATTGAGATTCATCCCAATCTTCATTCGGAATAATCGATGGGGCTTCCGGTATAATGGTTGGCGGTTTTTTCTTTAACCGTTTTTCATGGCGAAGTCTATATTCTTCAGGCGTTTCTTTTTTATATTTCCTTCGGGGTTTAACGGTGTCGAGCGGTTTCTCAACTTTTGAAGTTTCAACCGAAGGGGATGATGATTTTTTAACCTTGGCGGTTACAACGGGAGCAACTTTAGTTTCTTTCGATTTACCCCCAAGCATTTTTTTCAGTTTTGCAGCAATTTTTTTGATCAAAGTATATAACTATCTAAAATATTTAACAATTTAATAAACAAATATATTGGTTATAAACTATAAATGTTACTTTTTAAAAATCTAACTGAAATAAATGAAAAAACTATCCGCAATATTTATTGCAACTTTAATTTTATTTGTTGGCTGTAAAGATTCTGAAGACCCGTCTTCATCAAATAATAATTCAAACACATTAACCGAAGTTTGGGTAGCGAGAGTGATACAATTGCTATTACACAGACTTTCAATAAATGTGTACTGCAATCCAGATTGAGGCTTCCCCTTCTTTAGTCATTTCAACACGATGTTTTTTGTGTGCGGGAATGAAGATGTAATCACCTGCTTTTAATTTCATCGGTTTATCATCTCCTTCGAGTAGAAGATCAGCTTCGCCTTGAATAAGTATAGCCCATTCATCCTGCTCTTGATCATACCATTCACCCGGAGGAGTGGCTTGTCCCGATGAAATAATCCTTCCGATTTTAACATTTTTTTGCTGAACAATATCTTCAAAGATTTCTTTTTCAAAATTGATATTGAGGTTTGCAAAAATATTGCCGTCCGGTATTGTTGTTTCGCTCATTGAAATTCCTATTTTATTTTAGATGTTTATCATACCAGGATTTTCTTTCTTCATCAACTTCTTTTCTGTAAGATTTCAGAAAGTGATCCCCATTTTCATAAATGATTAATTTATAAGTTTTATTTTCTTCTGAAAATTTCTTTGCCATGTCAATCGTTTGAATTGGAGAAATAGTTTCATCAGCACCACCATGAAGAAGCAAATATTTTGTCTCTTGTGGAAGATGTTTTGTAAAAAGAATTGGAGAACGTTTGTCTAACTCTTCTTCTGTAATCGGTCGATTAAAAATATGATCAAACAAATCATGAATTCTGTTTGCACCACCAAGGCTCTTTCTCATATCTGTAATAGCGCCATTAAGAACAGCACACTTGAAACGGTTATCTCTTTTTAATGCAAGGTATGTCATTAAACCACCACGACTCCACCCCTCTATTCCCCATAAATTTGTATCAGCAAAAACAAACTCATCGGCAAGGGGAATTAAATTAAGAACATCATCAACATCAACACCTCCAAACTCTTCTTTCCCTTCATTTTCATAACTGCCCCGATACATTGTTGCCATAACAAAGTATCCCCAACTTGCCATAAGTCCGAACATCCCGCGCGCATTGAATTCATCGATATATCCACGATTTAGTGCTCCGCCTCTGTTCCAAATTATACATGGTATTTTCTCTTTATTTAATAATTTCGGATATGCAATGTAACCACGTACTTTAACTTCTTCGGAGGAATAAACAATTTTTAATACTTCCGTATCACTGACTACAGATTCTCCCCAACCACTCGCTATCATTTTCTCTTGCTGTGGGGAAAGTTTTAAAATTTCTTTTTCGATTATGTGAGGATTCATTTTTTTATTTAGCTTTAAAATTAACAACTACAAATTAAGAGGTCGGTCACTGTAATTGCAAATGATAATAATTTTTAATTAGTAATTTGAGTTTGCGAATTTGTTCTCCACTGACTATTAAAACTTTAATCAATCCCCGTGTGCTCCCCATCACTTGACTCTTTCATCAATTGCTTCTATGTTTAGAGCAAATTTGGTACTGATAATTATTTCTAATGTTTAATTTTTTGAGGTATTAATATGAAAAAAATATTACTCGTTTTTGTGATTGCATTGCCACTCTTTGGTTTTTTATCATCATTCGAAGATGAGATTACAACCGCACATCTCAATGCAAAAAAAGGGGTTTACTTTGGATTAAAAAATGTTAAAGATAAAAGAGCTAAGTTCGATAATAAAATTGTAGATAAGAGTAAATTAATTGCTATTGTAAAAGTCTCAAAAGAGATTAACGGTGTCCGTGTTGAAGCTACAGGTTATCATAATTCGACTGAAGTAACTATTGTGGTTTATCGTTCATACGTTGATTTGGTAAAAGATGGATATATAAGAGATGCTTCTGATTTTCCAAATGAAAATTTAGATGCTGTAGATTAAGAATTAATTTTCCTCATTGCATTAATTGAGTTAGTTATTGCACATAGGCCAAACCATCATCAAAGCATTAAATATTTATGGAACGGTCGTGACCGTTCCATATTTCGATACGGTTTTTCAATAATATAAAATTATTACATTCGATAATCATTTTTCGGAATGCTCGCGAGCATTCCATACAATTTTTTTTAACAATTCAATAAACATATGCAATGGCTTTGCTCGGAACGGTCTCGACCGTTCCCTACATTATATTAATAAATTTGATGGATTGTTCTTTTCGATTTCCCATTTTAATGGATTGTTATGAATGTATTGTCTGATTTTAAATAGTTCCTTTTCGTTTCTGATAATCCTATCATAAAATGACTTTTGCCAGCAGAAAACTTCTAAGCCGGTACTGTGAATTATTTTTGATGATGTTGTTTTGAATGCTCCTACTAATTCTGAAAGTGATTTTATTTTTACGTCTACTGTTATTAATGATGGGTCGATAATAATGATTCCATGAAAATGATTTGGCATAACTACATAATAATCTAATTCCACATATTGATAATTTTGATGAAGCCAAAGCCATTGCTTTTCAACGATATTACCAAAATCATTTTTTATCATTATCTCATTTTCAACCTTACCGAAATAATGTTCCTTACCCAAAGTGCAGATTGTAACAAAGTAATAACCTCCCTTTGAATAATCATATTCAGTCAAACGGTTTAATTTTCTATTTGGTAAATTATTATTCATAATAAATCGTAAAAGTTGTTTCTTGAAATTTAATAAATATTCCGATGTGTAGGGAACGGTCGCGACCGTTACGTCTTTTTCAATAATGTAATATTATTATATCGATAATCATTTTTCGGGATGCTCGCAAGCATTCCATACAATTTTTTTTAACAATTCAATAAACATACGCAATAGCTTTGCTCGGAACAGTCGCGACTGTTCTCTACATTATTTTTGTAAAACATCATCGCAGGCAAATGGAGTGACAGTTCTGGGTAATGATTAATTTACCCCTCGACTCCTATTTCATCTTTTTGTTTCTAAACTTTTATCTATTTTTGAATTCAATATTCTTTGAATTTAATGGTATGATTAATTATGGACGATATAAAAAATTTAGAAACAACAAAAGTCAACGAAACTATTTCTATTAATCCGGCTAACGGTGAGGTAATCGGTAAAACGAAAGAAGATAACATTCAAACACTTCAAGCAGCGGTTGTAAGAGCTCGTATTGCTCAGAAAGAATGGGCTTCTTTCAGTTTCGATAAACGAAAAGAGTATCTACTTAAAATTAGAGATTTTGTTGTGGAGAATGCGGATGAGTTTTCAGAAGTTATTTCAAAAGATAACGGCAAAACCCGTACTGATGCTATCAGCACCGAGGTTCTCTCCTCTGCAATGGCAATTAATTACTATGCAAAAAACGCAAAAAAAATTCTAAAACGAAAACACCTTAAAGCCGGTTCGATACTTACTATCAATAAACGTTCTTACGTGGACCGCGTTCCTTATGGTGTAATCGGAGTAATAAGCCCATGGAATTATCCCTTTGCAATTCCTTTTCATGAAATTGCAATGGCCTTAATTGCCGGAAACGCTGTCATACTAAAAACAGCAACTCAAACACTAGAAGTAGGTAAAACGATAACCCGTGCTGTCAATTCAGCAAATCTTCCAGAAGGCTTATTTACATTTTTAAATATTCCGGGAAGTATTGCGGGTGAAGCGTTTATTAATTCCGGTATCAATAAACTTTTTTTTACCGGTTCAGTTGAAGTTGGTAAAAAGTTAACAAAACTTGCCGCTGAAAAACTACTCCCCCTCTCTCTTGAACTTGGTGGTAATGACGCAATGATTGTTTGTAAAGATGCTGATCTAATAAGAGCTGTAAACGGTGCGCTTTGGGCAGGGTTGTCAAATGCAGGTCAATCATGTGCCGGAGTTGAAAGAATTTATGTTGAAGAAGAAATTTATTCAGACTTCATTGCTTTATTAAAACATAAACTGAAGCGTTTGCGTGTAGGTCCAGATACTGATTATAATGTTGAAATAGGGGCTATAACTACAAAACAGCAACTTGAAACCGTAAAGCTTCATCTTCAAGATGCAATTGATAAAGGGGCAACCTTTACTTCCTGCGATGTTGATGAAACCATTATAAATAACGGACAATTTCATAGTCCTGTAATAATTGAAAATGTTAATGATGAAATGTTAACCATGAAAGATGAAACATTCGGACCTCTTCTTGCTGTTGAAAAAGTTTCATCATTTGAAGAAGCCATTGCGAAGGCAAATAACTCTTATCTCGGTTTAACCGCTTCGGTCTGGACTAAAGATTCAAATAAAGGAAAAGAGATAGCCTCCAAACTGGAAGCCGGTGCGGTGATGATCAATGATCATTTGATGAGTCATGGATTAGCTGAAACTCCATGGGGTGGATTTAAGCAATCGGGAACGGGGCGCACTCACGGTTATCTTGGTTTGGAAGCAATGACACAACCACGCGTTGTAACTAATGATATTCTTCCCGGTGTGAAAAGAAACATGTGGTGGTACCCGCATAATAAAACTGTATATGATGGATTGAAAGGGGCAATGCACTTTCTATATGGAAAAGATTTTTTTACAAAGGTAAGCGGTCTAACTAAATTGACTAAGGTATTTTTAAGGAGTTTCTTTGATGAGAAATAGACATAAATGTATTTCATTTATTAGTGTAATGTTTTTTCTAGTCTTTACTTACGGATGCAAATCCAATTTGCCTCGTGAAGATTATATCGGATATAAATCTTATCCACTGGTAGATCATGATAGTACAGTCATTACTTTTCCTTCTGATTATAAGGGAAAAATATTAGTGATAGGTTTTATTTTTACTCATTGCCCCGATATTTGTCCGATTACAGTTCACAATTTACAACTCATTCAAACTGAGGTTGCGAAAGAAAAATTAAAGAATGTTCAGTTTGCGGCCGTTTCATTTGATCCTGACCGAGATACCCCATCGCTGCTAAAGAAGTTTGGAAATATGCGCAATATAGATTACTCTAATTGGAAATTTTTAACAGGAGAACGGGATACTGTTTTATCACTTACTAAGGAAATGGAAATTGTTGCCGTTTCAAGCGATACTACTTATCTTAAAGACGGAAGTAAATCATATTTCTTTACTCATACCGACAGAATTTCTTTAATTGACCAAAGAAATCGTCTACGTAAGGAATATGTTGGAACTGCTGTTGATATAAAGGAAATAATTAAAGATATAAAATCATTAGAGGAATAAAATGAAAATAATACTGGCAATGCTGCTCCTTATTTCATTTCAAGGGGATAATAAATTATCCATTGAAAAAACCTGGACTCGCGTTTCTGCCGAAGGAACAAATACCGCCTTCTTTTTTGATGTTGTTAATAATAGTGATAAACCGGATACATTGTATAACGTTGAATCAACTGTTGCTGAAATAACTGAAATTCATGAAACATATAAAGTAGACGGGAAAATGGGAATGAGAAAAATTCCCTATGTTGTTATTCCACCAAAATCAACATTTAACTTCAAGCCGCGTAGTTATCACATAATGCTAATAGGCTTGAATAATGATGTAAATGCAAATGATGTTGTTGAGTTAACGGTCTATTTTAAACAAGCAGGGAAAATGGTATTAAAAGGAATTGCCCGAACAATGTAATCTTTTTCACAAATATTGAGTTTTCTAATTATGTTTCTGAAAAAAAATAGAACAGCAGATCAATCCAAAAGCAAAAAATGGATGCAAATTTTACCCCTTTGGGTTTTATTCATAGGAATGGTGATAGTTGCAGTCAGTAATTTTAAGGATAGAGAATCATTGGACGACAAAGTATATTTTAATAAGCAATCGATAGTACATTTTATTTCTGCCGATTATAATCTCCTCGCTCAGATAGATGTGGAGATTGCTAATACTGATTATGACCGTCAACGAGGATTAATGAACCGAGATAAACTTGAAGAGAATCAAGGAATGCTATTTGTTTTTCCTTATCAGGACACACTCTCTTTCTGGATGAAAGATACCAAAATTCCGCTCGACATAATTTATGCTAATATTGAAAGAGAGATAGTAACGATCCATAAAAACAGCGTTCCATTTAGCCACGAACAGTACCGTTCAAGCAAACCGGCACAGTATGTAGTTGAAGTTAATGCAGGTTTCTGCGATAAGAATGGAATTCGATTAGGCGATAGAATCAGTTGGTAAAATTGTGTAAAACCGTAGAGACTTGCCGCGGCAAGTCTCTACACTTTAATCAGAAAAGTTTCTAACTACTTTATCTCTTCTTTACTTTAATATCACCACCGGAAGTTTTACAAATCAAAACATTTCCGCCATTATTTAAGTCGGCTTCATACTTTGAAGAACTTATTTTTACAACATTATTAGTCGGTAAATTACATGAAATATCTCCGCCGGATGTTTTCAAATCAGCTTTAGCATTGAAATCTGATGGAACATAAACATCAATGTCACCGCCGGAAGTTGATAATTGAATACCCTGATTATCACCGGTGTATTCAAGTTTAATATCCCCGCCTGATGTAGAGGCTTCAATTTTGGAATAACTGCTTTTTAGTTCAATATCACCCCCTGAAGTAGAACCTTTAAAAGAACCTTCAAACTTAACTGCTTTAATATCTCCACCGGAAGTAGTTAACTGAAATTTTCCTTTAACACTATTTAAGGTTATATCACCACCTGATGTTGTGACATGCATATTTCCCTCAGACTCTTTTATATTCAGATCGCCTCCCGAGGTTGATAATTTTATATCGCCAACTATTTTGGAGAGGTACATATCTCCACCGGAAGTTTTCATTTTGATATTAAAATTGGAAGGGACGAATATTTCCAATTTTAATCTGATGTTTCCGGAGAACCAACCCCAAAAACCACCTTCTCTTTTCCCGTAAACACTCACGCCTTCGTCATCACTACTGAAAGAGAAATTGACTTTTTCTTCAGCCTTTTTATTCCCCGAAATCTTTACATACACTTCCTCTTTTTCCCATGAAGTTACTTTAATATCTCCGGTTGAAACATCCACCTTCAGCGTTTTACCTGCTTGAATAGGGAAAGATTTTTCATGTAGAACTTTCAAATCGTCAGCAAATAACTTGGAACTCAACACTAATCCGATAATGATAATAATCATTATTGAACCTTTTCTAAATTTACTAACTACATTTTCCATTTTTTACTCCTCAAAGAATTAATATTTTGATCTCTCATTATCAATTGATAGTTTCAATTTGAACAGCTAATTTGTATGAGTTCACAATAAACTAAAGGTGATTATATGTTACTCTCATTATTAGCCGTAACTTTTGCTATTGCATTCACCACATCATTGCTTATTACTCTTGTGTTCAAGAAATCGCTTTATGCAATTTTAAAAAGAATAATAGGTGATGAAATATTTTCAGTCTGGGCAAACTACATTATTTTTGCAATCTTTGTTGTCGGCATTTCAGGAGGAGTAAGAATTTGGGAATTAGAAAAATATATTACTCCCTCAAACAAAGATTCGTCAATTCTTGTTTTAACTCAAGAACGCTGGGTACTTGAAATATACAGAACAATAATTGAATCGATGCAAAGTATCGCCTGGATGCTTCTTTTATTTTTTGTTTTTGCATTGCTTGCGTTTGTAATTGTTCGTATTAACGAAGCGAAGAAACAAAAACAAGAATAAAGAACAAAAATTACACTGATATTGTAACTATATTAAATCAATTACTCAAACCGTCGGTTTACGGAATCTTCCTTTCAAAACAAATTTGATTTTTTTGAGCGATTCAAGGCGGTTAGAAAATTGAACGAAAACATTAGAAAGGTAAAAAATGAAAAAAGCCGAATTCACTATAGAAGGAATGAACTGCGGTCATTGTGTTATGGCTGTTAAAAAAGAACTAAGCAAAATCGAAAATCTTATTATTGAAGATGTACAAATCGGAAAAGCAGTTGTAATATATGATGAAACGTCAACAAATATAAATGCTATTATATCGGCTATTGACGCCGCTGGATTCACGGTAGTCTAATTTTCATTTTATTAAAAATACGTTGCAAACAGAAAATAAATTAACAGTAACTCTTCCTGTTGAAGGAATGACTTGTGCAAGTTGTGTTGCGCGAGTCGAGAAGACTTTAAAGAAAGTTGACGGGGTTGAAACCGTTTCGGTTAATCTTGCAACCGAAAAAGTAACCCTCTCGTTTGTTCCCGATAAAACAAATCTAAATCAACTTGCCACTGTAGTTGAAGATGCAGGTTATATTCTTCATCTACCAAAACAAAATGCTGCCGAGCAGGTTGAGGATGAAAAGCCGACACCTCAACAGAAATATTATTCTGAATTAAAGAAGGAATTTGTATTCAGTCTATTTTTTGCGTTACCGATTATGGTAGTAAGCATGATTAGTATGACTGATTGGTTTATGAATATTTCCCTCTTTACAATGAATGAGATAAACAAACTACTCCTCATAGCCGCATCCATAATAATGTTTACATCAGGAAAAAGATTTTTTATAACCGCAATCAAATTAGCCAAAAAATTCACTGCTGATATGAATACTTTGGTTGCAGTCGGAACAGGAACTGCTTATTTATATAGTCTTGTGGTTGTTCTGTTTCCCGACTGGCTTCCTATCAATGATGCTTCACAACATATATATTTTGATACCGCAACAACAATTATAACACTCATCCTAATGGGAAAAATGTTTGAAGCAAAAGCTAAAAGTCGTACGGGAGATGCAATAAAAAAACTTATCGGCTTGCAGCCCAAAACAGCACGTGTAAAGCGTAATGGAATTGAGACTGATATTCAAATTTCTGATCTACATTTAGGAGAGCAGATTATTGTTCGTCCCGGAGAAAAAATCGCTGTTGATGGAGTTATTTTTAGTGGTTCAAGCAGTATCGATGAATCAATGATTACCGGCGAAAGTCTTCCTGTCAACAAGAAAATTGGTGATAAAGTAATCGGTGGAACAATCAACAAAACAGGAAGTTTTGATTTCACTGCTACTGCTATTGGAAAAGATACTGTTGTAAGCCAAATAATTAAATTAGTTGAAGAGGCTCAGGGTTCAAAAGCTGCCATACAAAATCTTGCTGATAAAATTGCTTCAGTATTTGTTCCCATAGTAATATCAATAGCAATAATCACATTTGTTTTATGGTTGGTAATCGGAAATGCTTCCTTCTCCACGGCGATGATTAACTTCATTGCGGTGTTAATTATTGCATGTCCATGCGCGCTCGGACTCGCAACTCCAACGGCAATAATGGTTGGAACCGGATTGGGGGCTTCTAATGGAATTTTAATCAAAAACGCTGATAGTCTTGAAAAGATGCGCTTAATCGATACAATTGTTTTTGATAAAACAGGAACCATTACGAAGGGGGCACCTGCTGTTCAAAATATCTATTGCGAAGGAAATATAACCGAGAAAGATGTTTTAACCATTACCGCTTCGATTGAGAAAAGATCCGAACATCCTTTGGGAAAAGCAATAGTCGAATATGCAATCAAAAATAATTATTCATTAGAAGAGGTGACATCTTTTACTTCATATACAGGTAAAGGAGTAAGCGCTGAATTCGCCGGTGATATAATTATTGTAGGTAATGATAGCCTAATGAGTGATTTTAATATCTCACTTGAACGAATGGAATATGCTGTTAATGAGATTATGGAATCTGGACAAACTGCTGTTTATTTTGTTCGAAATGGTGAACTTCTTGCCGTTTTTGCAATTGCAGATTCAATAAAACCTGAAGCACGAGAATCAGTATCTAAACTCAAGCAAGAAGGATTTAATGTTTATCTATTAAGTGGTGATAATGAGCGGACCGTCCAAGCAATTGCTCAACAAGCAGGAATTACTAATATTATTTCTCAAGTTCTGCCGCAACAAAAAGCGGAGAAAATTAGAGAGCTGCAGCTTCAAGGGAAAAAAGTGGCTATGGTTGGGGATGGAATAAATGATGCCCCCGCTCTTGCAATTGCAGATGTCGGTATAGCAATGGGAACGGGAACCGATATTGCAGTTGAAACTGCAGATATTACATTTATGAAAGGAAATTTGAACACTATTCATCAAGTTATTAAACTGTCACAAAAAACTATTGGAACAATAAAACAAAACCTCTTCTGGGCTTTTATTTACAATGTAATCGGAATACCCATTGCCGCATTTGGATTACTTAATCCAATGTTTGCAGCGGCGGCAATGGCTTTTAGTTCGGTAAGTGTTGTTAGTAATTCGTTGCGATTGAAAAATGTTAAACTAACTAAGATTAGTCCCAACTAAATAAATCATATTTTTTTCTTGACTTCCCTTTCGTAAAGATTTATCCAATCGGCTACACTCATTTTCTTAACGAGTTCAGTAATTAATTCAAAGGGAATTTGATCCGGTTTTTTGAATCTTATGCAACTTTTACCCATATCAAGTTTTGATTTCGAATGTTTAGTGTATTCAGATGTAAACCATGTTAGTAATTTTTTATCTGCATAAATTCCCATGTGATAAAAAGAGATAAAGTTTTTTTGTGATGCCAAGCCCATAAACGGAAGTGGCAGTTTTGGATCACAGTGATAACCATCCGGATATAATGAATAAGGAACAACATAACCAATCATTCCGTAATTCATTAGAGCAGAAAATCCTTTAGGAAGATTCTTCACAATTAAGTTATGCAATTGTTTAAAAACTTCTTTTCGTTCTTCCGGAAGGGAATTGATATACTCTTCCGTTGAAGCTGCTTTTGATTGCATTTTGCCTCTCTCTTTTACTGATTAATTCTTATTAGACAAATAAATAATTTCATCGAACTCATCTTTTGAAACAGACATTACCGAAAGTCTGTTTCCTCGCTGTATCAGTTTCATCTGTTGAAGTTTGGCATTATTGCGAATAGCTTCAAGTGTAACCGGAGTTTTAAATTTCTTTTTGAATTTGATATCGACCATATACCATGCTGGATTATCGGGTTTACTTTTGGGATCAAAATGATTACTCTCAGGATCAAAAGCTGTAAAATCGGGATAACCTTCTCTTACAACTTCACAAACGCCAACAATAGCAAGGGGATCAGCATTACTATGATAGAATAAAACAAGATCACCCTTTTTCATTTCGTCTCGGAGTGTGTTGCGGGCTTGGTAATTTCTTACACCATCCCAATAAGTTGTTTGCAGAGGAGATTTTTGTAGATCATCGATTGAGAAAACATCAGGTTCGCTTTTAACGAGCCAATACTTTTTAATCATAACATCCTTCATCATTTTTACCGTGAAAATTAATACACAAAGATATTAAAAAGAGATGGATGTATAAATAAACTGTTTTTTTAAAGAAAGAATCTATTCTTTCCAATTTCTTTGAAACATATAATAAGCCGGTCGGGCTCGCCATTCGTCAAGTCCATCATTATCGGTATCGGGAGTGACTGCGATTATTCCCCACCATTCTTCATTTGAGTAACCGTCAGGATGACTACCTGTATTATACCCGCCATAATCATGAGTAAAAGGATTTGTATCTTTCCACCACTCATCCGTAAATTCAAAAACAGTTCCGCCGATACAAATATCTGAAGCATTTCTAATTTGCATCCAATTTAAACTATCAAACGAAGCTTGTGTAGCTTCATAAAGCGTTTTTGTTCGGTTATCGAGCGCATCAATTCCCCATTCACTCATATAAACCGGTTTTGTTGATTTGCTCCGATAGTCTGCGAAGTATGATGTAAAATCATATTGATAAGCATTACTCGCCCAAAGGTCCATATAGGTCAGCGAAGCATCATCTGCATTTTTGGAAGCACTTCCGATATTGTAGAATCCACCATTACTTGCGCAAACCGGACGATAATTCTCCCCTTCGATTTTATAAGCTTCAATGGCCATTTCCTGCACGAGAGTATACCAATCCGAATTATTACCGTTCTGATAATTTTGTTCGTTACCGAGATTCCACATCAGCACAGCGGGGTAATCCTTTAGTTCAAGCACCATTCTTTGAAAGCCTTCTAAGATTTTTTGACGTTCTGTTGAATTCGAAAGATCTACTCCATAATTAACCCAATAACTAACCACCACATAAATTCCGTATTGTTGAGCTTTGTTTAAAAGATAAGAAGATGCCCCGCTGTAAGTTCGAATTGTATTTGCATTAAGCGAGCGAAGATACTCAAATGATCTGTCGATTATTTTATCGGGCACACCATTGCCGCCTATAGGAACCGGAGAGAATGCAACTCCTTTAACTATAAAAGGAGAATAGATTCCATCACCATCAAAATCTGTTTCCAAAACTTTCCTGTTAATTCTTATTTTTCCTTTGCTAAGAGGCTTTACAGAAGGGACGGAATAACTTCTTCTATTGAGAGCTGGGAACATAGAAGCAACTCCGTTAACCGGTTTAGGCACTTCAATATCTTTTGTTTGATAACCAACTTTTTCAAAACGTAATGTGTGTTTACCCGAGGGGAAATTATCGAATCGAAATAATCCGTTTGCGTCAGACCAACCCGGTTCAGTTTGTGTTGAAGTGATGATTGTAATTTTTACATCAGCAAGGGGTGCATTCTCAAGATTGGTTACCCGTCCTGAGATTACAGAAGGACTTTCATAAACTTCTTCATCTGTAGGTTTAGAACATCCGAAGAAAAGCAGAAGTAATAAAACGGAAAGGAGAGAAAACTTAGTAATGTTTCGTTTTCTTAAAAAAGAAAATTTTACATCAAATCCCAATTCTCAACCTCCGTCTTTTGAGCCGGGGCATGATTTAGTTCATTCAAGATTAAAGCTGCTGCGCCTAGAACAGCTGCATTTCCCTCAGTTAAAGCTGATGGAATAATTTTAACTTTATTCTTGAAAATATTTAGGATGTTTTCTTCCATATATTTTCTAACCGGCACAAGAATGTACTCCCCGGCTGATGCAAGTCCGCCAAATAGTATAATTGCTTCAGGACTAGTATAATTAACTGCATCAGCTAAAGCTTTACCAAGAATAAACCCGGTATAATCGAAAGCAGCCAATGCAATTGTATCTCCAGCTACTGCAGCTTCATAAATGGATTTAGATGTTAAATCATTAAAGGAAATATTTCGTAAGCCGCTTTGTGTTGATTTATTCGCTAGAAGTTCAAATACTGTGCGGCGAATTCCCGTTGCAGAAGCATAAGTTTCCAGACAGCCCTTACGACCACAACCACACTCTCTTCCATTCGGCACAACACAAACATGACCTATTTCACCCGCAAAGCCATCATGTCCATAAATTAATTTCCCGTTTGCTACTATTCCGCTACCCAATCCGGTGCCAAGAGTAATTACAATAAAATCCTTCATTCCCTTAGCGGCACCAAACTGCATTTCACCAATAGCTGCGGCGTTCGCATCGTTTGTTATTGCAACCGGAACTTGAAAATATTTTTTTACGATTTCGATTACATTAACCGTCCCCCAATTTAAGTTTGGGGGTTGCTCAACTGTTCCCTTGTAATAATTAGCATTCGGTGCACCGATTCCAATCCCGATAATATCAGACAATTCCGGGGATTCAGTAATAGTTTCTTTGACCTTATAGAAAAGACGGTCAAATAAGTTTTCAGCCGGTTCATGTGAATTTGTCGGAATCACACCTTCGTTGAGGCAAACACCTCTCTTATCTATAAAACCAAATACTGTATTGGTTCCCCCAATATCTATTCCAAGAACTAATTCTTTTTGTGACATTCGATCCCCCTTAAAACAATTTCAAAGTACAATAATTATTTTGCATATGAAGGAACATGTCCTTTGAATCCGTAATAAGCGATATAAAAATAACAAAGTACAGGAAGAATGAATGCATGATGAATTCCTATTTGATCTGCAATTGCTCCCTGTATTACAGGTACAATTGCTCCACCAACAATAGCCATACAAAGAATTCCGGAACCCTGCCCGGTATGTTTACCTAAGCCGTCAATTGCAAGTGTAAAAATTGTAGGAAACATAATTGAATTAAATAGACCGACCGCAAGTATCGACCACATTGCAACATTTCCATTTGTTAGCATTGTAAGTACAACAAGAGCCGCTGCCACAAATGCATTAAAACCGAGAACTGTTCCGGGTTTGATTTTTCTTTGAACAGCTGAACCTATAAATCGACCAACCATTGCGCCACCCCAATAGTAGGATACATATTTTCCGGCTTCTGCCTCTGCTAACCCTGCAATATCAACTTGCCCCAAATAATTAACCAGGAAACTACCAATAGAAACTTCAGCTCCTACATATACAAATATTCCAACGGCTCCCATTACAAGATGTTTATATCCCCACGCACTTTTATGTTTGGAATCGTAACTAATACCGTTACCGTCAGATGAGGTTACTGAGGCTGCTTCAATTTTGGGAAGCTTTATAAATGCGAAGATTGCTGCTATTATAAATAATACTGCGGCTAATCCAAGATAGGGCGTTTGAACGGCGGCGGCTTCAGCTAATTTGTATACTTCTACATCTGCTTGAGACATTGCAGCGAGTTCGTCAGTAGTTTTTACTGCAACAGATAAAATCAGCAGAGAACCGAAATATGGAGCAATTGTGGTTCCTAATGAATTGAAGGCTTGAGTTAAATTTAATCTTGAAGATGCTGTTTCAGATTTTCCTAATATTGCTACATAAGGATTAGCGGCTACCTGCAATAAAGTAATACCGGCTGCTAATACGAATAATGCCAATAGAAATACCGGATATGACCGCATCCCTGCAGCAGGATAAAAAATTAATGTGCCGATTCCGGCAGTTACTAAACCAACTACAATTCCGCGTTGATAACCAATTTTTTCAACTATTTTACCTGATGGAAGAGATACAATAAAATAGGCAGTGAAAAAACTGAATTGAATTAACATCGCTTGTGTATAATTTAGATCGAATACAGCTTTTAAGTGAGGAATTAAAATATCATTCAGGCATGTTAAGAATCCCCAAATGAAAAATAGTGATGTTAATGTAGTTAAAGCGAAACTGTAGTTCTGTCCGTTTCCGGATGTTGACCGAGATGATGATGCGGGTGCTGACGCAGCCATTGTTTTACTCCTGAAATTTATTTCTTCTTCAATGAAATTTGCTAATTCGTAATTAATTAAAACCTCTTTAGCCGTCTCAGCAAAACAATAATTATGCCGATAGGATAACCTCTATAATAATCGTTGAATATCTATGAGAGGCAGTCAATATTTAACTTTATTTATTAAACTAATAAGGAATTATTATTAATTTGATAAACAAAAAAAACGCTTCTATTCTTAACTACGTCGCAAATGAATAATAATCGATGACGGCAACATTCAAACAGTCGTCCATAAATATTATTTTCGGCATTAAACTTGTTTTATAAAATTCCTTCCTTCATTTTTAAAAAGTGAAATGGTAAAGTTAAAATAACTGGTTGTTTAATGAATGAAAATAGGAATTTTAATTCCCAATAATTGGCAATATGTAGAATGAAAATCGATAAACTCTCATATATTATAATAGCTTCGCTTCTAACAACCGTTTTTGTTTTGGTTACTTATCTATTTTCACCTTTCAGCTGGGAAAAAGGGGAAATTGTTCGCGTAACCAAAATATATTATGTAGATAACATCTCTGATTCACACAGAAAAGTCATCGCTCTCTTCAATAAAAAATATGATGGGCATATTCAAGTTGAAGCAATTAATCTTCCATTTGAAAAGTTTAGTACAAATGAAAGAAAAGAACTGCTCGCTCGTTTTTTAAGAACAAAGAGTGAAAGAATAGATGTTTTTGCGGTGGATCAAATATGGGTTCCCCGATTTGCAAAATGGGCTATTCCGGTTGACTACTATTTACGTCCCAGCACAAAAAAAGATTTTCTCAAATATGCTGCGCAATCGTGCACTTTAGGTGATACATTAATGGCTGTTCCGTTTTATATTGACATAGCCTTAATGTATTATCGAAAAGATTTGCTAATGCAATTTCCCGATTATCCATCGCTTCAAAAAAAGTTAAAGGAATCAATTGAGTGGTCTGACTTTCTAAGGCTTTGTCAAAATGCTGCCGTCAACAATCACCCTCCTTTTATTTTTCAAGGCGATGACTATGAGGGGTTAATATGCATCTTTACAGAATTGCTTCATGGATTAAATTCATCGATTCTATCCGGGGGAAAAATCAAAATAAACACAAAGGAAGTTATTCAAACCATTCAATTCATGATTGACATAATCCACAAATATAAAATTTCACCTGAAGAAGTTCTTCGATTCAAAGAAACACAAAGCTATAATTATTTTGTCGAGAAAAGCGGACTCTTTTTACGAGGCTGGCCCGGAATGCAAAAAGATTTCAATGATAATATAGAATTGCATAATAAAATTGAGCCTGTTCCCGTTCCACATTTCACAGGAACAAAACCGTCATCGGTTTATGGTGGTTGGAATTTGATGGTTTCACGATATTCATCACGGCAAGCCGAGTCATTTATGTTTGTTAATTTTCTTTTAACTGATGAAGTTCAAAAAATAATGTATGAAGAAGGAACTTATCTCCCCATAAACAAATCAATTTATGAAGATACTTCCTATACACAAAAACACCCCGAATTATTATTCTACAAATCTTTATTGGAAAAAGGGATTCATCGTCCTTTCCTTACAAATTACACCACCATTTCAGACATACTTTCATATTATATAAATCTCGCTCTTAAGAAAGAAATGTCTGTTGAAGAGGCATTGCGTAATGCGGATGAAAGCATCAACTCTCAACAGATTTTGTTGAAGTGAGGATGATGAATATATGAGTAAGAAATTTTCGTTCGAAAACATTAAAGAATATCATTTTGAATTTAAACACTTAACTGTTCTTTTTGTGATTTTATTCGCTTTTCAATTAGTTTTGTCGTTTGTCAACAAATCTTCAATAAGAAGTTTTTTATCGAGCACACAAGAGTGGTATCAGAAAGATTCCGCCGAGCGACTTGCAAATCTTACAACTACTTCGCTCGAATTGTTGCTTGAAACAATTAACCCGAAAAGAAATCTAGACGATGAAGAAATTAGAAGAATTGTACAATCATTCGATATAATTTTAAATCAACATATTCTGCAGCATAACATTGAAGATCTTTGTATTATAGTACATAAAGGAGATTCTATTTATGCCATAGATGATGGCACGGTACTATTTTCATATTTATTTGAAGAAAACTATTATCCGCCATTAACTAAAATTTCTCATACCGAAGCTGTACGCTTATATAAAAACATTAAAAGTGAAATTGTTGATAAAGAACAGATTTACGGTTATCTGACAGATAGGCAAACCTTTCACACATTTGTCCCTTTTGTTCTACGCGGTGAATATATGGGAGCCGTTTATATGCGTAACACTCCCGATTTTACCTTTATCACTAATCAATTAATCTCGAGTTATGATGAGACCTCCATCATTTACGTTTCACTGATTTTACTTGGATTATTGGCAATGTATTTTATTTCGTCATACACAGTCAAGGAAAGGGATGAAGCTCAACAACGCTTAATGGAAGAACATGAAGAGAATTTGAAAAAACAATTTAACTACGAAAAAGAACTCGTTTTTACTAAAAGAATTTATCATACTCATCATAAAGCAGAGAAAGTGATGGGGTTTATAAAAGAAGATCTAAGAAATATTTCGCATGACAACATTGATGAGATTAAATATCGTGTAACAAAATATTCCAACTTTGTATCGCGTGTAATATACGATATGAAATGGTACGACCCGCCACTTCAAACAATTAGAAATCCAATCTTTAAAACAAACATTAACGAGGTAATAAAGTTTATTGTTGAAAATATTTTCTTGCGGACTTCTAACCGCTCCATCTCTTTTGAAATAAAACTAGATTTATCCGATACTCTTCCTATAGTTCATGTAAATGAATTTGTTGTTTGGGAAATTATCGAACCACTTATTCAAAACAGCATAGAACATGGGGGAGATGAAAAACTAACAGTACTTATTAGCACTAATTATAAAGCGGAAATAGGAGAATCAAAAATAATTATTTCTGATAACGGTAAAGGAATTCTTCCCGAATTGTTAAAAAAAGATGATGACGGAATGAAAAGAATATTTTTGGAAAACGTTACTTCTAAAGAAAGCCCAATTCAGAATGTCGGCTACGGCTGTTATATTGCTCATGAGATTTCTAAAAGATGCGGCTGGGAAGTTGATGCCGAAAATCTACCCGATTCCGGTTGCATGTTTACAATTACCATTAACCATTAGCAAAGAGTTTATGTTTACAAACGAAAAAATCAATGTGCTCTTAATAGAAGATGAAGCTTTTGATGTAAGAAGAGTTATCAATTCAATTAAACCATTTGAAACTCAAATACTTATTAAAAATATTGTTTCAGATGGAAAAGAAGCTCTTCAAATTATCACCTCTGCAAAAGAAGATTTTCATCTGGTGATAATGGATTTCCAGATTGCCGGTGGATTAATGGGGGAAGCATTAATTCACAAAATAAAAGAACTTGATTCTTCGATTCAGATAATCGTTATAACAAAAATGACGATAAATATAACAGACTTTAACTTTGCAAATCGTTTGCTGCAAGCCGGTGCATTTTGGTATTGCACAAAATATCCCGGAGATATTGAAGATTATATTTACCAACCTACAGATTTCATTATAAGCATATTTAATGCATACGAGAAGTGTATTCTCGAAAGAGAACGTGCCCGCTCGAATCAAAAATTTATGAAAACGGTTCAGGATATTTTAAATCAGAAAAGAATAGTCGGCGAACATCCCTCAATGGTAAAATTAAAAGAAGCGCTACTTAAATATTCGGCTTCAAATGTTAACATGTTAATAAGGGGGGCATCGGGAACCGGGAAAGAACTTGTTGCCTATAATCTTCATTATAACAGTAACAGAAAATTTGAAAATTTTGTCCCTATAAATTGCGGCGGACTTCCCCATGATCTTGTAGAAAGTGAATTATTCGGTTATGAAAAAGGGGCATTCACCGGTGCGGATAAAAAGAAACTTGGTCTTTTTGAAATAGCACACAAGGGAACAATTTTCCTTGATGAAGTTACAGAACTTCCGCTAAATGCTCAGGTTAAATTACTTCGAGTTATTCAAGAAGGAGAAATTGAAAAAATCGGAAGAACCGAAAAAATTAAAGTCGATGTGAGAATTATAGCCGCAACAAATCGAAATATAGAAGAAGAAGTTAAAGCTAAAAGATTTAGAGAAGACTTATATTACCGGTTAAACGTTGTCCCCATTAATGTTCCCGAATTGAAGTTCAGACGAACCGACATTCCGATTTTGATGGAATATTTCATGAACTCGCAAAAACTCGATATGCGAAAGGACAAACCGATTATCGAAGATGACGCGCTGAAAATATTCATTAACTACGACTGGCCCGGAAACGTACGTGAATTAAAAAACGTAACTCAGCGTTTCTTCTTTTTTGATGATGAAATAATTACACCTCATGTTGCTAAACTTGCCATTGGAGCCTTTGATATTTACGAAGTTGACAAGGATGAATTTCAGGGAGTACGCTTCAATCTTGATGAAGATGTTATGACCTTAAGAGATATTGAAAAAACCGTACGCGAAAAATATTTTAAGTTTATTCGGGATAACTCCTCCTCCGATTCCGATGCTGCAAAGAAACTTGGATTAGCACCATCAAACTATCATCGCATGGCTAAAGAACTTGGGATTAAGTAGTCTTTATTTATTAATTTGATAAATATTTTTTATTGAAATAATAAATTTTGTCCGTTATATATTATGAATTATTACTTAATCAACCGAAATAGAGTAAAAATCTCATCATGCTTTCGGCGTGATTTTTGAACAAGTCAGATTTTATAATCTTTATTTAATTAGATAGTTATGAACTTCCACATACCCCATCTTACAAAATCAATTTTCTTAATCGTTTTATTTATTGGAGTCTTGTTTACAAATACTTTTTCACAAATTGTTATAAATGAAATTATGTACAATCCCCCCGCTTCAATGGGAGATGATGATTTCTACGAGTGGATTGAACTTTATAATAACTCAAACAATGCTGTTAATTTATCAGGATGGAAATTACTTGATGATGACAATACACACTCACCGTTTACTATTCCATCAGGAACACTTATTCAGCCGAACGGGTTTTTGATAATTGCTAAGAATGTTGATTCTGTAGGAAATTTTTACGGATTAGCTAATTTGGTCGGCGATATTTCATGGAACTTCGGTAATTCGACTGATCAGGTTAGATTGTTCAATCAAACAGGACTAATTCAAGATTCAGTTCTTTATCTCGATAACACTCCCTGGCCCCCGACTGCAGACGGAAGCGGAAAATCACTTGAGTTGATTAATCCTAATTTAGAAAACTCATCTTACTTCGGATGGCGTGCAAGCATTACAAATTTCGGGACTCCGGGTTTACAAAACAGTACTTATCAAGATATAAATCTTTTACCCCCTCCCGCTAATATAGAGGTTGCTGAAAGAACAACTTCAAGCATAAAAATCAGATGGAGTAGAATCCCCGGTGTACTCAACTATAATGTTGAAAGAAGAGATTGGCCCGATACAAATATTATAAACACATCAGTGAACACAACCGATACAACGATGTTATTTTCTAATTTACAGACAGGTGGTCAAGTATATTTATTCCGGGTAAAAGGATTATTAGATACAATTCAGGGTGTATTCAGCAGGTATACTTATGGTGTAACTAAAGGGGTTGTTGCACATCTCCCGCAGTATCGAGTAATGGTTTCTCAGAAAAGTATTGACACGATGAATTCAAATGTATCAGCGGATATTATTGTTCCAACCACCCTAATTATCGGTGACTCAATTTCAGTTGACGGAAATATTCGTTACCGCGGAGAAACAGCACGCTATTGGCCTAAAAAATCTTTTCGCGTTACACTTCCCTCAAATTATTTAATTAACGGACATTATAAAGTTAATTTTAATGCCGAATATGTTGATGAATCTTTAATCAGAAGCAAACTTAGTTACGATCTTTTCAATTCTATAAATCTTCCTTCCAGTCAATGCAGAATGGTTCATTTAAGTATGAATGAAAGTTACTATGGAGTAATGGCTAATACAGAACCTGTTGATGAACCGCTTTTACAAAGATACGGTTATCACCTTAACGGAAGTTTGTATAAGGGAAATTGTGAACTTAAAGTGGGTCAAGCTCTACTAAATGAAAAAAACATGGGAGATCCGAATGACTATTCTGATCTTGAAAATCTGATTAGTTTCATCCACAAAAATATGACAATCCAAGCGTGGCGTGATTCAGCTTTAAATCTAATTGATATTGACAAATTCTTTGATTGGTATTCAATTAACATGCTTGTAAGTAATATGGATTTTCCCGCAAAGAATTATTATCTCTATAATCCGTTACCACAAAAAAAATGGTTATGGCTGCCGTGGGATTATGATCTTTCGTTCGGAAGGCATTGGTGGTATGATAATTTTTTCTACTACAATCTTAAAACTGATGATGCTCTTGACGGTGGCTCGATTAACAATCCAAAGGTTGATGATAAATATAATATGCTCTTGAGCCGTTTATTAATGGTTCCCGAATTTGTTCAGCTCTACAAACAAAAACTTTATAACAATCTTCATACGGTATTTGCTCAGAATGTTATGTATAACAACATTGATACAAATTTTCAATCTGTATATGAAGATGCTTTGCTTGATACAAAAAAATCGGTCAGCAATACAATTTTTATGAACCAGGATTTGCGCGTGAAAAGTTTTGTGTTGCTTCGACGGGAATATCTAAATTCTGTTTTATCTAGTGTAATGAATACAAACTTAAATAGTGCAAAAATTACTAAGTCAGCTCTCGATACTCTTGTTGCGGTTGATGGACTTAACCATCCCGTGGTCAAAGTCGTTAATCATGCATGTGTTGATAGTGCTGATATTGAGTTAATGCCAAAACCATATTTTGGATATGATGCTAATGTGCTTGCTCATTTTAAAATAAGAAAATACGGAATTAACAACTGCACAAACATAAGATTCGGGTTAACATATTTAAGGAGCGATTACTATTTCGGGAAATTCACATCAACTTCTAATTTAAGAGTATATCAAAGAATTGGCGGTAATTGGCTTCAAATATCAAATTACTATTTTGATGCTCAAAATAAAACCTTCTGCTTAACTCCGGCAATTAATGATTCCGTCTATGTTTTCGCAATCGCTAAATCAACCCCAATTACCGGCGTGGAAAATGAATATCAGCAAGCAGAAGCTTTTGATTTTTCATTGGAACAGAATTATCCGAATCCGTTTAACCCTATTACAAAAATAAAATTTTCGCTACCTAATGTAGTGCGAGATTTATCTCGCGACAGCAAGGCCGATAACTTCTCATCATATACATCACTCAAGGTTTATAATATTCTCGGAAAGGAAGTTACAACTCTTGTAAATGAAGAACTTTCTCCCGGAACTTACGAACAAGAGTTTGATGGCTCAAAATTACCAAGCGGGGTTTATTTTTATGAATTAAGAAGTGGGTATTATTCAGATATTAAAAAATTTGTTCTACTTAAATAATTGAATCTTGAAAGGGGAAATATGAATTACAAAAGTTTTTTAGCATTGAAGATTATAATTAAAACAGCGTTAATATTTTTATTCATCACCAATATTTTAACAGCTGAAGGTATTTTGAGAACAGCCGGAAAAAAAATCGTTGATGCTAACGGTACGGAGGTTTATTTAACCGGATTCGGTCTGGGAGGTTGGCTCGTACCTGAAGGATATATGATCGGGACTTCATCTTTCGCAAATCCCGCATGGCTATTCAGAAAAAAAATTGAGGAACTTATAGGAGCCACGAGTACCGAGCAATTTTTTCAATTGTATAGAAAAAATTATGTCCAACGAAACGATATTCAGAAATTAAAAGAGTGGGGATTTAATTCCGTCCGACTTCCTATGCATTATAATTTATTCACACCAAAAGATCAACCTGGCGTTTGGATTGAGGAAGGATTTGCAATAATTGATTCTCTTCTTCAATGGTGCGAAGAAAATCAAATGTATGTAATTCTTGATTTACATGCAGCCCCCGGTGGACAAAGCGATGAAGGAATTAGCGATTATAATCCTGCTGAACCATCTCTTTGGGAAAGTGAATTAAATAAACAACGTACAATCGAGTTGTGGCGTCGTATAGCAGAACGCTATGCTAACAAAACATGGATTGCAGGTTACGATCTCATTAATGAACCTAAATGGGATTTGGGTGCAAACAATGTTCCTTTACGTGAACTTTATATTGCAATAACTAATGCCATCAGACAACACGATACAAGTCATATTCTTTTTATTGAAGGAAATTGGTATGCAACCGATTTCGCCGGGCTTACTCCTCCATGGGATAATAACATGGCTTATAGTTTTCATAAATATTGGAGCGGTGTAAATACCAGTTCAATAAACTATCTTCTTAATATTCGAGATACGCATAATGTTCCGCTTTGGATGGGGGAATCGGGTGAAAATTCTAATTCATGGTTTACTGATTTTATCGAACTTTTAAAAACACAGAATATCGGATGGGCTTGGTGGCCCCATAAAAAATTTGATTCTGTTTCAGGAGCCTTCTCTGCCAAAAAAAATCCGGAGTACGAATACCTTCTCAGATATTGGAGCGGACAAGCCGCAAAACCAACAGTTGCTTATGCCGTTGATGCACTTACAAAAATGGCAAATAATCTTCGTATTGATAATTGCACAATAAACTACGGAGTTATAGATGCTATGACTCGGCAGCCTTTTAATGAAATTACCGTCCCATTTCAAAATCATACTCTGCCCGGGTTAATTTATGCAGTTCATTATGATTATGGAAAATATAATTTTGCTTATAAAGATGCGGTTCATCAAAATCTTGGTAGCGGAACATATAACAATGGCTGGGCTTATCGTAATGACGGTGTGGATATAGAATCTTGCAGCGATTTGCAGGGTATGGGATATAATGTGGGCTGGACTGAAACAGGTGAATTTTTAAAATATACTGTTAATGTTTCTCAATCCGGTATATATGCTGTACATCTAAGAATCGCATCAAATCAAGCCGGCGGTAAAATTATGCTCAAATTAAATAACAATACCCTCGGAGTAGTTGATGTTCCGGTAACCGGAGGTTGGCAAAATTGGGAGACTATTACTCTTGATTCTGTTTTTATTCCTTTTGGTTCACATGCAATAACTGCTACATTCTTATTCGGGGGATTTAATTTCAATTATCTTGCTTTTGATTTATTGACAACCGATATAAAAGATGAGATAACGGAGATTAACAATTATGAATTGTTTCAAAATTGTCCAAATCCGTTTAATCCTTTAACTAAAATAAAATTTACAATACCAACTGTCGTGCGAGATTTATCTCGCAACAGCGATGCAGGAAACTCCTCATCACATACATTATTAAAAGTGTTCGATACACTTGGGAAAGAAGTTGCAACTCTTATAAATAAAGAACTTTCTCCCGGACTTCATGAAGTAGAATTTGATGGTTCCAAATTTCCAAGCGGTGTTTATTTTTATGAATTAAGATCCGGAAATTTTGTTTCCGTAAAAAAACTTATCTTAGCTAAATAAAAATCGGGATTTAATAAAGAGTAGATGAAAATATTTAGACTTATAAATTTTGTGGTGTTTGTTCTTTTTCTTTCAGTTCCATTATTGGGGCAAAAAGCAAATAAGAAAATAGCTTCGTTTGGAAATGATATTTTATCACAAGAAGAATTTCGCCATCGTTTTGAATTAACACCAAGGCTTGGTGACAGTTCATTTGATATCGACTCATTAAAAAA
This sequence comes from Ignavibacteriales bacterium, assembly GCA_020061995.1. The sequence goes on from JAGUXE010000018.1 coordinate 69,676, forward strand.
AGAATTTCTCGCCTCGCTGCTAGCCGAAAAGCTTTGGGCTAAAGAGGCCGAAGAGCTTGGGTTCGATACCCTTGAAGTTATCAATTATGCACTTAAACCGATTGAAAAACTTTACATAAAAGATGCTCTATACAAAATTGAAATCTCTGATAAAATCAAACTAAAAAATGAAGAAATTATTCGTGCCAATGCTCGCAAAAGCATCACTCTAAAAGTTCAAATATTAAATTCGACTGATTCAGTTGAGATATTTTCTCTTCACACATCTTTATTAAGTGGAGCAAAGTTTGATTCGCTTTTATCTTTAAGGCCCGAATCCGAAAGCCAAAAAGAACCTGTAGAAATTAAATTCGGACAACTTGTTGAGCAATCTATTGAAGATGAAATTTATTCTTTAAAGCCAGGCATATTTTCTCTGCCGCTCCAAACAGAAAACGGATGGTTTATTTTCTTTCTTATCGATAAAACTAAATCTTCCACTGAAGACAAAACAAAAGTTGAAGATATTCTTACCGAACGAAAAGCAAGAATTATCGGCACAAAATATTTAAGAAATTTTTTCAAGGGTGTAACTATTTACACGGATCGAGAATTATTTAGTCTCCTTTTAAAAAATGTGCAATCCGAAATAAAAAGAAAAAGTAAGATTAAAGATATTAAACAAAGTGGTGATGTTTGTCTGGACGAATCAGACATTACTAAATTTGTTGCATTATTTGGAAAAGAAAAACTGGATCTTCCTTTTGTAAAATTAAATGATAGCCCGGTTCCCTTTCGTGAGTTTATTTACACTTTGGCGTTCGACGGTTTATGCGTCAAAGATACGTCGGATGAAGCCATATCTTATCGTCTCGACCAGAATGTGAGAAAGTTTATTCAAACCGAACTTCTGGTTCGAGAAGGTAAAAAGAGGGGGCTTCACAATAACCCTGAGGTGAGAAGTTTGATGGAAATGTGGCGGACTAATTATACCTCTCAACTTTTGCGTAATCGTTATGTCGATTCAGTTTTTATTTCTGAAGAAGAATATAAATCCGAAATAAATAAGCAGACGGGAAAAAGAGTTTTAATAAACATTACCGAACTTCTAACTGATGATTTGAACCTAATTGATTTTGCATTGAAAGAAATTCAAATTGGGAAGGAACTCGCTAAATTTTCAGCAACTCTTACCAAACGCGAATCTATTAAAACTAACAACGGATATTCCGGTTTCGTAAATCCCGAATCACTCGGTGAAATCGGTAAAATTGCACTCGGTCTTGAAAAGGGACAAATTTACGGTCCATTAAAAACCGGTGAGGGATTTTCTCTTTTCCAATTAGTTGATAAACATGAAGAGTCTGATTCCGAGAAAGTAAAAAATCCAATCAATGAAAATGATATTAGGAATTCTTACTATCACAAAAAGCTCGAAGAAGTTTTTCTCAAAAAGACATATCAAATTGCCGATAAATACGGCTTCTCGATTGATCAAAAAATTCTTAAAGAAACTAAAGTTTCATCCATTCCAATGTTTACACATCGAGTTATTGGTTTTGGAGGTAAAATTGCAGCTTATCCATACACAACCCCCTGGTATAATTGGATTGACCAATATTTGAAACTAAAAAAAGAATTACCATAGTTTATTGAACTGAAAAACAAAACTCCTTTTCTTAATTCTAAAACTAAAATCTATTTTTTCTTCAATCTATAATTTTGTCCCTCCGTTTTATCCTCACACGTTATGTCAAAAAAATTTAGTATCTTGCGCGTTGTACTTTAAATATTTCCGGGTTTAGAAATTTCATTTTAACGCGAAGGATCTACCTTCAGAAAACATACTTACATGCAGCAACGGATTCGAAGTTTTTATAAACTTCTCATTATAGTTTTTTTATTACAATTATTAAGTAAAGCTCAACCGGGCGATTATTATAATACAATCAATGTTTCAAATCCAACGTTCGTTGATGACCTAAAAACAAGAATAAGATCTCCATACACAAAAGTTTCTTACGATAATTTTGATGAAACTAATGTTGCTAATTATGCCTCATACAATAAGGGAGATGGAACACGTGGAGTAGTTTGTGTTTACTCCGGTTACGAATTCGTTTACAGCGGAACTTTTGCGTGGACTACTATGAGCCGAGAACACACTTGGTGCCATAGCTGGATGCCTACTTACAGCAGTACTTCCGGAAATGAATATGCCGATCAGCATCACCTTTTCCCGACACATCAAAATAGTGCAAATGGAGTAAGGAGCAATCATCCGCTTGGAGAAGTTGTTACTGTGACCTCCTCTTTCCTTGAAGGGAAATATGGAAAGGATGCAAACAATAATAATGTTTATGAGCCTCGAGATTCGCACAAAGGAGATGCTGCCAGAGCTATACTGTATATGGCGCTTAGATATGATGATGTAAATGGAAATAACTGGGATTTTAATTGGCTAAATAATACAAGACTTCCCTATTTAAATGAAGCCCCGCAAGATTTAAACCTTCTGTTGTCATGGCATCAAAATGATCCGCCGGATACATGGGAAATTGGTAGAAACGATTACATTCAATCAATTCAGCAAAATCGTAATCCCTTTATTGACCACCCGGAGTATGTTGATTATATTGATTTTAATGAGATGACATACAAATCATCTTCATCAAATACTTCTGTATCATTCGCTTCCGCAGGGGCAACTAAAAACGAAAATGGAGGGAGCTATTCCATTTCTCTCTCGATTACCAATAGGAGTATTACAAACTCCACTTCCGCTGATGTTGTTTTAATAAGCGGTAACGCTTCAGATATTGGTAATTATACTACTCAAACGGTTACATTTCCGGCAAATAGCAGCATTACTCAAACTGTAAATATTTCAATCACAGATAACAATATCGAAGAAGATGATAAGGAGTTTGTTTTTGAACTGCAAAATATAAATGGCGGCGAGAATGCCATGATTGGAAATAATCCCACATTTAGGTTAACTGTTGTTGATGATGAAAGAAGGTTATTTATTTCCGAAATAAGTGATGCCAATAGATTCACCGCCGAGTTTGTAGAAATCTATAATGGAAAAAACCGGGAGGTCGATGCATCGGGTTATATACTTAAGCAATTCAACAGTGCTCAAACATTTACAATCCCTTCCGAAACGATAATTCCAGCCCATGGTTTTTTGGTAATCGGTCGCGATACACTGAAGTCGGGTTTTGAGAATTATTGGGGAGTAACATTTGATACAACCGTCGTATATATAAATTCAGGTAATAAAATTCCTCTCATTAATGGAAACGAAAAATTCAGTTTGAAGGGTTTGGACAATATAAATATTGATCCAAAGATAAATAATGATACAACTTTCTTGGGGCATGTTGAAAATCGTAGAATAATAAGAGTGAATCATGAAAATGATATTAATTCATGGCAATCATTATTGCTATCTTCATCCCCGGCAACTCCGGGAAGATTAGAACCGGCGCAAGTCCTCCCCGTTGAACTTAATTCTTTTAATGCAAAAGTTTCGGGAAAAAATGTCGAACTAACCTGGTCTACTGCAGCCGAAATAAACAACTACGGTTTTAATGTAGAACGAACTTCAGTTCGTTCAAGCAATTGGGAAGTAATTGGTTTTGTAGGAGGAGCCGGTAACTCGAATTCACCAAAGGAATATTCGTTTGTTGATGATAATCTTCAAAGAGGTAAATTTTCCTATCGGCTGAAGCAGATTGATAATGACGGTAAATTTTCATACAGCCAAATTATTAATATCGAGATTAGAACTATTCCGACAGAATTTGCATTGTATCAGAATTATCCAAATCCTTTTAATCCGACGACAAAGATTAAGTATTCAATCTCCAGCCTTCAGCCGACTCTATTAAAAGTGTATGATGTTTTAGGTAATGAAGTAGTGCTACTTGTAAGCGAAATAAAAGAACCCGGCGAGTATGAGATTGAATGGAATGCCTCTAATTTGTCGTCGGGGATATATTTCTATAAACTGCAGGCAGGTGATTTTATATCAACAAAGAAATTTGTTTTGATGAAGTAGTTATATACGTATTAGAAATTATACTTAATACTTTTGTAATATTTCCAAATCGATTTTGTTGACATGATTTATTTCATAACCCATAAAAAGTTCTGCGACTTCTTTAAACTTGGTAGGAACATCGCTTACATAAAATGAATGTTCCCCTTGATTTGATGAAGAATTTAGTAACCCCAATTTACTAAGTTCTTCTTTGACTGCTACAGCCGTAGCAATCCCCGAATCAATTAATGCAACATCAACCCCCATAACTTTTTGTATTACTTCGGAAAGAATCGGGTAATGAGTACAACCCAAAACCAACGTATCAATATTCAATTCATGCAAATCTTTTAAGTATTCTTCAGCAATTGAATAAGTTGCTTTATGGTTTGTCCATCCCTCTTCAGCAAGAGGAACAAATAGAGGACATGCCGTTTCAAACACTTCAATGTTTTTATTCAAAATTTTAATAACATCAGAATAAGCTTTGTTGTTAATAGTTGCACGGGTTCCTATTACTCCGATTCGATTATTTTTAGTAGATTTTATTGCATCAGTAGCTCCCGGAACAATAACCCCGATTACAGGTATATCAAGCTTTTCTTTTAAGGCTGGCAATGCGACTGATGAGGCTGTATTGCAAGCTACAACGATTGCTTTTACATTTTTGTCAATTAGAAATTTTGCATTTTGTAACGAATACTCTATTACTGTTGAATTTGATTTTGACCCATACGGAACACGCGCAGTATCACCAAAGTAAACAATGTTTTCATTAGGAAGTTCGCTGATAAGTTGCCTTACAACGGTTAGTCCGCCTATACCGGAATCAAACACCCCGATTGGTCTTAAATTATTTACATGATTCAAAATTTGTCTCGTTCGTTATCTGATATAATTAAATTATTTTAGCATTAAAATTTTCTGCGTTGCGATCAGTTCACCGTATCGTAATACAACAAAATAAATCCCGCTTGATAAGCCGTAATTTCGTGTATCGAATTCGACCTCATAAACTCCAGGTTGTTTATTCTCGTTGAACAGTCTTGCTATTTCATTGCCAAGCATATCGTATACTTTTAAGGATGCTCGTGAAGTGAAGTTATCGGCTTCGCCGTTGCGAGATAAATCTCGCACTACAGAAGGCAACGTAAATTTAATTTTCGTTACCGGGTTAAACGGATTTGGGTAAGAAGTCAATCCAAAACCGTTCGGAATTATATCCGAATGCTCAACTGATGTTACCCAATTATCTGCAAGTGGTGTTGGTGGTGTAAATCTCCAATTAGTACTTCCACTTGGACTTCTAGAAAAAGAGATGTTGCCGCTTTGTGGACCGAAGGAAATGGAATCTAATATTGTCAAGCCATCAGTTGCAGAAAGCCCAATAAATTCGCCATCGGCACTCAGCTTAAAGTTAGAATGCAATCCGGTTTGAGTTGATTGTTCATCACACCAAACAAGCAAGTAGCCTTTTGGAGTTATCTTAAATCCCTGCGGGAATCTCCATTTATTTAGATTATCTTTTTTATCAGTTAAATACATCAAGCTCATATCAATCGTATCGTTTGATGTATTGTAGAATTCTATCCAGTCATCATTTTCACCATGCGGGTCAGGATAGACTCCATCATTTTTTGCCAAGAATTCATTTATAACAATTGGAGATTGGTTATTTCCTGTAACAGAAATATTTACTCTACGGCTTCGCGGATATGTTAAAATGCCGCTATTGTTATCGGTGATAATCACTTCATAACTTCCGTAACCACCTTCCCCTAATGCGGGAATAACACCAATCCACCTATCGGCATCTTCAACTCTTTTTGAATTGGTAATAGGAGAATATAACATCTGATAAGTCTCGGTTCCGCCACTAACTCCATTATAAAATTTTAACTGTATGTTGGAAATTCCGACATTGGAAAAAGCTGAAAGTTGTACTTGAATTGAATCGGTAAAACTAATCGATTTCGGAAAGTGCTCAATATTATATGCCAAAGGTTTAGAAGCAACATAACTAAGTATTCCGGGAAGAGTTGCATTTTTAATGTTAATGAATTCCTTAATTCCTCTTTTTACATGAAATTTGTTATAGCTTATTCCCGAAAATGAATTATGAAAATCCGTCATAGTAAATCCATAATCAAGAGTTCTGAAGGTATCAGCAATTACATAATTGGTAATTCTATTTTTTAACGAATCAATTCTCCCTTCCCAAAGGTGACCGAGGAAAACTTTTTCCCGATAAAAATTTAAATATCGAGTTAGTAAATTTCTATACTCGGGAACACTCATCATCCTTGTAGATAAAGGTCGAACTGAGTTATCTATATTTGCGTAAGTGTATGGATTTATCCTTGACCAATCAATATCAAACCAATCTATTCCGAAAGTGTTATCATAATCATAAGGGATAAGATAAATTAAGTCTTTGTCGGGTTGATGATATAAATAATAATTGTTTTTCAAAAATCTATAATCATCCCATCCGCCGACTAAAACATTCATTGCAAAATACTTTAATACAGAAGCGACATCAATTACCTTTTCTAGTGAATCAGGTAAAACATTTATTGGCGTTTGATTAATTATTTTGATGAATCTTGCTAAAGCGGAATAATCATTCAAGGTTTCATTTGTGTTAAGTTCATAAACGGGTCTTCCACCGGAAAGCAATTTGTAAAGATCGGGATTATCACCAAGATATTTCAAATCTGCCGGATACAAGCATTTCCACAAATTTCCTGACGAGTTAAGAAAATTCTTTTTCAGAAATTCATCATCTATGTGTTCAATGTTGATATATAGCCCATAATATTGTCCGTTAATATAAACAGCTGCATGAGCAGATCGACTTGCTGTCATTTGTGCATCTTCAAATAAATCGAAACATAACTTACTCCGAATAATTGATGGATCGTTATGCTCACCGTTTAAATTCAGTTTATCTACACCGTAAAACTCTCGTCCCGGTACAAATGTATTGAATGATACTTTTAATGATTTTTTCTCTGCATCACGCGAAGTATTTCCTCTAATCCTAATTGCAATTGATGAAATAGAGTCATCAATAAATTCATTTTTAAAACGCATCGAGGCAAGATGCATTGAGTCGCTGTGTGGATTATTAAACATCCATGCTACCGCAACAGGATCAGCCCAGATGTATATTTCTGCAACTTTAGAATCATCAAATAATTTCCAACTATCGCTGTAGCTTTGAGCAAAATTTATAGATGCGTAAATAAAAAGAAAAACCAAAAACTTATTCAATTAATATCCTTGTTAATACCGCTTAATTTATATGTAGTAAAGCAGTTTATGTTTAAATAATAACTTGACCAAATTTACTCAATTTTTGTAAGAACTTTTAGTCACTTCATAATCATTTATTCTTTCACGCTTCCATTTGACCTGATATTTCCTTATGAATAGAGTATATTTAATAGTCTGATTTGCTTACAATTTTTAAGGTTTATAAAAATGAAAAATATATTGTTACTTTTATTCTTAATTCCAATTATACAATTAAATGCACAATATTGGGAAAAAGTTGATTCAATATTCAATCCATCCGGTGTTAGGGTAAAAAGTTTTTCTGCTCCTGCTTTTGCTGATTTTAATAACGATGGTCATCTTGATTTATTACTCGGAAACCTTTCTGGCGAAGCAGAATTCTTTGTCAATAAAGGAACCGGAGAATTTACTTTCAACTTCGACACAACAGTTCTTTCTACCATTTACGATGGTTCACATATTGCGAATGGTACTTATCCCGCTTTTGTAGAATTAGACGGGGACGATAAACTGGAAATTGTTATTAGCGGTTACGGCGGCATTCTATACTATCAAAATAAAGGAACAATAAGTAATCCCGTTTGGCTTAAGAACGATTTTGTATTTGCCGATGTAAATGCCCAGATAGGAACCGATGCAAAACCTGCTTTTGCTGATTTAGACGGTGATGGTGATTTGGATTTGGTTGTTGGTATTGGAGAATCTCTTCTCGGCGGACCAACTCCCGGATTAACATTCGGTTTTAGAAATTTAGGCGATTCAACTTCTCCTAATTTCGTCCTTGATAATTCATTGGTTACCGGCATTCCCGATATAGGATTAAATTCTTACCCAACCTTCGTTGACCTTGATAGTGATGGCGATTACGATCTTCTTCTCGGAAGAGATCTTCAAACTTTTTATTATTATGTAAATACAGGAACTCCTCAATCACCAACATGGACACGCAACACATCATTATTTTCAGGCGTTGAAGCTACTACATATTGGAAAAATCCGGTCTTTGCTGATGTTGATGGCGATAATGATTTCGATCTTATCTACGGTACTGCGGATGGCATCCTTTATGTCTACGAAAACAAAGGAACACCGACCTCCCCCACATTTCAATATAACGGCAACTATTTTTCCGTAATAAAATTAGATGGAAGTGGGGCTTCAGTCTCTTTTGCAGATTATGACAATAACGGAACCTTTGATATGGTAAGCGGAATATGGACCGGAAAAATGACTTATTTCAAAAATGAAGGGACAAAAAGTAATCCCAAATTCAAAAAAACAACTATGCCGTTTAGTGCTATGGGAGTTTCATCCTATAGCTCCCCTATGTTTGTTGATCTTGATAAAGATAATGATTATGACATCGTTACAGGCGCGCTTGCAGGTACACTCACTTATTTTGTAAATACTAACGGCAATTTTGTAGCTAACAACTCTATTTTCGGTTCGATAGATATTGGTTATTTCAGTTATCCAGCATTTGCCGATTTGAATGGTGATGGAAATATTGACATGCTTGTCGGAGCCGAAACCGCAAGTGATGTTAAATTCTTTTTAAATACCGGTAATAACAATTTTGTAGTCGATAATAACCTTATGCAAGGCGTAGCATTTACATCAAACACGCGCCCGGCTTTTGCTGATGTTGATAATGACGGTGATTATGATTTAACAATCGGAAGAACTTTCGGAACGCTAAACTATTATGAAAACATTGGGACTCCTCAAACTCCACAATGGCAATTAAATACACAAACATTTGCAAATGTTAAAGTTAATCAGAATGCAGCCCCGGGATTTGCTGATCTTGATGGTGACACACGCCCAGATTTAGTCATCGGTGAGTATAACGGTAATTTCACTTTTTTCAGAAATCTCTTTGCTCCTGTTTCAGTTAAAAATGACGCTGATGTAATTATTCCTTCTAAATTAAGTGTGAGCAATTATCCAAATCCTTTTAATGGACAAACGCGATTTCATTATTCACTCCCGACAGATGGTGAAGTAAGTTTAGTTATCTATTCGATTCTTGGTGAAATGATTTATGCAACTACTTCGGAAATAAAAAAAGCCGGCGAGTATTCATTTATGTTTAGCGGTGATAATCTTTCAAGCGGTGTTTATTTCTACAAAATATATTTGAAAGAAGGGTTGTCCGGTAGAACAAACTTTGCCGGCGGAAAATTTGTTCTGTTAAAGTAGGTGTGAAGATTTAGAGATTAAAGAATGGCAGCGCTATTCTTTAATCTCGATTAATATGTTTCATTATATCTGTCAATTTGACTCTTTACAACATATGACAGGGTGCTTTATACAAAAGGTTAGAAAAGAACTTATTTTTCTTTAATAGTATAAACCGTTCCAAAAATTATCCATATGTTATCCATAAATTATCCGGTCGATCTAAGTACCTCGTAATATCTTTTCCATTTTACGTCCCTTCGCCAGCTCATCCACTAACTTGTCCAAATATCTTACCTGTTGCGTTAACGGGTTTTCGATTTCTTCCACCCGATAACCACAAATTACTCCCGTTATGAGTTTAGCATTAGGGTTTATTTTAGCCTTCTGAAAGAAAATCTCAAAAGTTACTTTCTCTTCAATTAATGTTTTCAGCTTCTTTTCGTCATAACCCGTTAACCACTTTATTACTTGATGTAATTCTTCTTTATTTCTCCCTTTTTTCTCAACCTTTGTTAGATAATGCGGATATACAGAAGCGAATGTCATTTCTGCAATACGCTCATCATGATTGCTACTGTTTTTCATTATTTATTCTTTCTGTGATCAATTTGTCTCTGTATATTTTTTATAGTTATTAAGTATCGCCTGCCAACCATCGCGCTGCATCTCAATGGGATTTTCTGTTTCAGTGTCGAAGGTAACAATCACTTCTGACTTATCGTCAAGTCGGTTGAAGATTACATTAACTTCTCTGTTATCCGGCATAGTAAAAGTGAATTTTTGTCCCTCAACGATTTCATTATACGTTGCTTCAAAGTCAAAACCAAAACTGCCGTCTTTGGCTTCCATTCTTGCTGAATATTTTCCACCAACTCTCATATCGTTAGATGCGCTTGGACATTGCCAATCGTCTGTGGCAAAATTCCATTTTGTTATGTGTTCTGGTTGGGTATAATAGTCCCAAACTTTTTTGCTGTCTGCTGAAATAATTGCTTGTATGGTTATTTTATTTGTTTTCATATTGATTTTACTTTAGTTGTTGGAGTTGACCTTTTCTTTTCACTAAATTTTTATAATCCCATTGAATTTCTTTTGATTTTTTCAACCAACGTTTTAAGTCATTGATTTCAATTTCAGAAACATTATTGTAGAAAATAGACGCATCTTTAAATTTTTCTCCCCTTACACTTAAATCATCTTCTTCAAAGTCAGCCCCACTCCAGAACATTAGTCGGATTCCCTTTTTCTGTTTGCTGTAACCGACAATTGGATTGCCGTCCAAAAACCAGACGGGATGAGCATGCCAAATTTTATTTTCAGCTTGGGGTAAAGAGTCACAAATTATCTTCGAAAGTGAATTGCAAATTTCTTTGTCAGAGGTTGTTTGGAAGTCGTTGTATGTTTGAATTTCTTCGTTCATGTTTTATAAATAGTTGTTATTAAATTTTTATTAAGCCGCGGAAACCTCTAACCGCATAATATGATTCCGCACCGTTGTGATATATAAATACGTTATTGTATCGAAAATCGGCAAAGATAGCACCGCCAAGTTTTCTAATTTCAGAAGGCGTTTTCAGCCAACTCGATGTTTTTGTATCAAACTTTTCAAATTGCTGTAACTCACGATACTGCTCTTCTGTTAAAAGGTCAATACCCATTTCGGTACACATAGCAACAGCGCTATTTTGAGGTTTATGTTCTTTTCTTGAATTAAGTGCTTCCTGATCATAGCAAACGCTTCTGCGACCCTTGGGAGTTTCAGCAGAACAATCATAAAAAATATATTCATCCGTTTTATTATCGTAACCGACTACATCCGGCTCCCCGCCCGTTTCTTCCATTTGATACAGTGACAATAATTTTTGAGGATTCGAATTTAATTTAACTTCTAATTTATTCCATTCAATTCCCTTATGACGATTCATATTCTTCTCAAAACGAACTTTTAATTTATCGAGAAGTTCCTCACGTTTGTTTTCGGGCAAGGAGGGTTGATTGGGTAACAATTCTTTTTTATTTCTCTTTGTCATAATGTATTGTCATTGTTTATGTTTAATAATGAGTGAAGCCTTCAACAAAGCCCATAATATTTTGCTGCTTTTAATTTTAATGATCTTATTTGACATGCTCAAAAATAATTATTGTCTATCTACTTCGTAATTCAGTTCAGTTACCCCGCAATTAAATTGTCGAGTAGTTTGCAATAGTTTCAATTTTATTGAGTCTTTTATATCCTTAAATAGTGGAATACCTTGTCCAAGAATAATCGGATAACAAATAGCCAGTAGCCGTCAATTAAGTTCTGTTGAATAAGTGAATATGTTACCGTAGGGCTGCCAAAAAGCAAGATGTCTTTACCTACCTGTTGTTTTATTTCATTTATTCTGTCTGAAAGGTTTTCGCTAATAATTGTTGTATTTGTCAAACCCGTGTCTTTTTGACTCTTTACAATATATGACAGGGTGCTTTATAAAAAGGTTAGAAAAGAACTTGTTTTTCTTTAATAGTATAAACCGTCCCTAAATCAAAGTATAACTTGTTCTTAATATTATTCATAGACTCTCTATAAATTATCTATTTAGGATTTGCTGCTAACAGCCAAGGATTTTATTTTAGGTCGAGTAATCATCTGTTTAAAATGAATTATTTCCTGAAATACTTTTGAATCAATAAAAGTAATACAGCTTTGTTAATTGGCTTTGCTATATAATCATTGCATCCTGCTTCAATAGCTTTTTCCCTATCACCTGATAATGCAAAAGCAGTTTGTGCAATGATAACAACTTCTTTATTGAAATGCCGTATTTGTCGGGTAGCTTCGAATCCATCCATTTTGGGCATACGAATATCCATCATTACCAAATCTATATCAGGATTCTTTTTGCATGCTTCAACGGCTTCAACGCCAGTCCTTACTTTTATGATTTCTTTGGCAAACATTTTTACTGTTATGTCAATAAGCATTTCCGATACTTTATCATCTTCGGCTATCAGTATTTTTAGTTTTCTAACTTGATCGGTTTTATATGCATGGGCAAATTGCTGAACAACTGTTTCTTTTTTTTGTGCTTCATTGTATGGCAATGTGAAATAAAAAGTTGATCCAATTCCTTCCCGACTTTCGACCCAAATTTTTCCCCCCAGCATTTCGACGTATGCCTTGGTGATAGACAATCCTAAACCTGCTCCTTGCTGAACCCATTTGTCAGCAATATCCGCCTGAATAAATCGCTCAAAAATGGCTTCATGCCTCTCTTTTGGAATCCCGAGACCTGTGTCTTTCACATAAAATTCAAGGTTTATATCCCTTTTTTTATAGCCAATTTCTATTGTACCTTCTTCACTATATTTAATGGCATTTTTAACAAGATTCGTAAGTATGGCATATACTTTTTCACGGTCGGTTTTTAGGATGGCTTCTTTTGAGGGCAATGAGTTTATGAAGGAGAGCTTCATTCCTTTTTCTTCCACCTCAGGTTTAAAAAAGGTATAAATGTATTCGATTTGCTCGTTGATATTCGTTTCAACAATATTCAGTTTCATTAGCCCTGCTTCAATTTTGGATATATCAACAATGTCGTTAATAATATTGAGCATACGCTTGCCACTTTTCTGTATGATATGGATGTACTCCTGCTGTTCTTCTCCCGTTAAGTTCGGTTCTTTCAATAAACCGGCAAAGCCAAGAATGCCATTCATCGGTGTCCGTATTTCGTGACTCATATTGGCGAGGAAGGCTGATTTCAGGCGGTCACTTTCCTCAGCTTTTTCTTTTGCAATGATTAATTCTTGTTCTGCTTTATTCCGTTGAACAATAAGTCCAATCAATTCAGCTGCACCTTGAAGTCGATTTTTTGCAAGGTCGATGATATACTGCGGCCTCGTTTTGTATTCCCTTGATAATTGTATAAGTTCATCTTCTTCAACCTGGTATTTAAGAGCCAGTTCTTTAATTTTTTCAGAATCCTGAGGTGGATTTCCATAGCCAAAGTTGATTGCTCCTATTATTTCATTATTCGTCCGAATTGGAACCGCATAAAGATTTATTCCTCCACTACATTCAATATCGACAGGGGAGCCGGTATCAATAGCTTTTTGGGATGCTGCGTTCCAGCATGAGTCATGACAGAGCCATTTTCCTGAGCGGAGAGCAATTTTTACATCATTAGTTTTACAATTCTCAAATGATGCTTTATCCATAAACTGACACCAGCCTGAGGAAAAAATGCCCATTGCATAATCTCCATTTTTTTCATACACTGCACTTGAAGTCTCAAGCAAATTCATGAAGTCATTTACAATATTGGTCAAATTTGCTTTTCCTAATGCCTTAAGAATAACTCCATCGCTATTTAAACTTGTTATATCACCATAAACAGGTTCAAAAGACTCCTGCGGTATATCCTTGGGTTTAAGTAACCATTCTATTTTTTGAAGTTCTGACTCCACCTGCTTGCGTTCGGTGATGTCCAGAGCAGTAAAAATAGTCCCTTTCGAAATATCGTTAATATCGATTGGAGTGGAAGAGAGTATAATATTAACGATGGTGCCATCTTTTTTGTGCCAGAGTGTTTCTACTCTTCCGGTTCCTTTTTCCGTGATCTGACGGTATTTTTCCTTGCCAACAAAATCATACTCTTCCTGAGAGGGATATAGTATTCTAGCATTTTTTTCAATGAGTTCCTCTCTAGTATAACCGGTCATCTCGCAGACAAGTGGATTCACCTCTTTAAGCACTCTGTTTACAACAACTCCGATTCCGGCCGGCGCAATATTATAAATGCTGCGCATTTTTTTCTCGCTCTCGCGCAGAGCCTCCTCCGCCTGCTTCTGTTCGGTAATATCTCTAAATTCAACCGTTCTAACGGTTCTCCCTTTGTAAGGAACATTTCTGGCTTCTAACCGCAAAGGGAATAATTCACCATTTTTGCGTATTCCAAGAGTTTCATAAGGTTTTTCGTAACCCGCTAAAATATTATTTAATACCAACTCCCTTGTCTTTGGGGCAATAGGCATTAAGCCATCCATTCCAATAAGTTCGTCATACGAATAACCTGTAATTTCCGAAAGTCCCTGATTGCATTCTATAATTTTACCTTTATCGTGAATAACAATTCCGCCAAAAGATGCATTATGCAATGCTTTATAACGCTCTTCGCTTTCTTTTAATGCCAGTTCTGCTGCGTATTTCTCGGATACATTCGAAAAAACCAAAACAACTCCAGTAATTGCACCTTCCTTGTTTTTGATTGGAGCTGCACTGTCGGAAATCTGGTATTCAGTTCCATCTTTGGAAATCAAAACGGTATGGTTTGCAAGCCCTACAATTTCACCATTTTCCAATACTTTTTCCACGGGGTCGCCAATGGATTGTCCGGTTTCGGCATTTATAATTTTAAAAACTTCGTGTAAGGGTTTGCCCAATCCATCTGTTAGTTTCCACCCGCAAAGCGTTTCGGCTACCGG
>JAGUXE010000148.1 GCA_020061995.1 Ignavibacteriales bacterium
CTTTAATGCTTCTAACTTATCAACGGGAATTTATTTTTATCGACTTCAAAGTGGTTCGTTTGTAGAAACCAAAAAGTTTTTACTCGTTAAATAAAATATCGGTATAGAATAATTCGAAAGTCTTAAAAACCTCTGAAAATATCAGAGGTTTTTTATTAACATTTTAGAATTGGGAATTGAAATTTCGAATTTTGAGGAATTCTTAGTTTAAAGCAATCATTAATTAAGTCAAACATTTGCGCTATTACATTTACTTAAACCAAATATCAATTTCAACCTCATTTAGTAATGAATATTGTACGAAATGTATCATAATTTGTAAAATCAATATTAAATCTAAAGTTTTTTAATTAGAAGAATTTAGTATTCTGATAGATTTTAAAGAATTTATATTTAATCTCATTTTGGCACTGTTATTGTTATTGTTGAGCGACATTTAATTTATATTCAAAGGGAGAGAATAATGAAACAAATCACAATTGCACTTTTTTTACTTTTCGTAACAAATTCACTTATCGCTCAAGTTTTCATAAGAAACGGACAATATATTGTTGTATCCGCAGTTAATGAAAGAGTACTTGATGTTGCACATGAGAAAAAAGAGAACGGAGTTAATATTTTGGTTTGGGATCACACAGGCAACGATAACCAAGTCTTCGATATGAACTTCGATGAAAGTGGAGTTTTTAGTCTCATCGCAAAACATTCAAATAGAAGCTTATCTGTATACAATAATGATAATAAAGATTTATCAAACATTGTCCAAATGGATTTTACAAAAAGTACCGGACAATTTTTTAAGTTGGAACCGGTCGGTAGAACAGATATGTTCAAAATTGTTAATGTCTCAAGTGATAAAGCATTAACAGTTGATCCTAGCAGTGGGAATGTTATTCTAATGTCAAAAATCACTGAAGATGGCTCAAATGGAAATCTAAATCAATATTGGAGATTCTCGCAAAGAGTCTCATTTGCTAACACAAAATCTAAAAAATATATTGATGTTCCCAATGGTTCTCAAGATAATGGAGCCAAACTTATTATTTATGATAGCAACAATGGGAAAAATCAAGCGTTTGATCTTATCTCGGTTGCTAATTCTGATGATTATTACATAAGAAATGTAAACTCAAAAAAATACTTAGGCTTAACCGATAATAAAGTTGATGCCGGTGTGCAAATTGAACAACAAAATTTTACAGGTGCTACAACTCAAAGATTTCTACTTGAAGGTATAGCAGATTTTACTTATAAAATTGTCCCGAGTGGTTCTGCTCTTGCTTTAGATATTCGTTTTCAAGATACTAAAAACGGTAGTTCCATTGTTCTTGATGCTAAACAACCTTCATCAAGTCAGAATTGGATAATGTACAGCTATAATCCACAAAAAAAATCTGATGCAGCAAAACAGTTAAAGAATGAAATTAAAGATGCAGGTAAAGATGCAGGAAATAAAGTCATAGAAACAGGCGGTAAAGCTGTCGAAAAAACAAAAGAAGTCACTAAAAAAGCTAAGGACAAATTGAAAAAGTTATTTAAATAAAAGAGATATAATAATTCTTTTATATTATTAACTGAGACTGTCTCAAAGTTGACAACAAATCTAGGACGATTATTTACTTTAGAGACAGTCTCAGTCTTTTAAATCTAATCCTCCAGAATCGTTCTCCCTTCAAATAGAGTTTCTCATACAAAAAATTCGAATTGACAGATTCAAGTAAATCTTACGAATCCACTCACAAATATTTAACTAAAGTCTGTTATATTTCAAAAAAGAATTAATAAACGTTTGAAGGGGAATAAGTCTTGTTTGATTTATTTATTGTTTTTGCGTTAATCTTATTACACGGTTTATTGGCGATGATTGAAATTTCATTTATCGCATCAAAAAAAATAAGACTCCAGGAGAGAAAAAACAGCGGGGATAAATCGGCTGATGCTGTATTAAAACTTTTGGTTGAACCTGAAAAATTTCTTTCAATAATTCAAACAGGAATAACGCTATTAGCGATCTTAGTTGGTGTTTACGGGGGAGCCAAATTTGTAACCGATATTGCTCCATTCTTTTTACAATTTGGTATTTCCACATCATTAGCAAATCAGCTATCACTTATTTTTGTGGTAGGGGTATCATCTTACCTATCAATTATTTTTGGCGATTTAGTTCCTAAAACAATTGCGCTGAATAATCCGGAACGCATCGCTTCTTTATTTGCTCCGGCTGTAAAATTACTATTATTCATTGGTTATCCATTTGTCACGATATTGACTTTATCCACAAAGTTTTTTTTAAGAATATTTTTTATAAAAAAGAAAATCGAACCGTCAATAACTGAAGAAGAACTGCGAATAATGATAACTATGGGAACCGAGCAAGGTGTGCTTCATAATAGAGAATCAGAAATTCTTCATAGTATCTTGCGCTTTAACGATATAACGGCTGAAGTTCTTATGACCCCTCGCAGTGAAATTGTTTGGATCGATTATAACGAACCGCCAACACAGATTTATCAAAAGATGATAACTCATGAATTTAGCCGCTATCCCGTTTGCGAAGGAAGCATTGATAATATTTTAGGAATTATTTCCATGAAGGAATTTTTAATTCAATATAACTCCACTGCTCCTTTTAAAATGGAAAACATTCTTTTTGATCCTCTAATTATTTCAGGTGATGTTGATGCGTTAAGTCTTTTAGACAAATTCAGAGATTCACGAAGTTATGTTGCGGTAATAGTAGATGATGAACGAAGTGTTAAAGGAATGATTGCTTTGCACGATCTTTTAGTTCATATAGTAGGTGAGTTACCCGATAATTATGAAACTGATGATGACAAGTTTTTCCGGCGAGATGATGGTTCTTACCTTGTCGATGCTAATTTCCGTACTTCAGAAATCCAAAAACTACTCCCCATTTCGTTTAATGAAGATTCATTTGGTACTATAGGCGGATTGATTGTTTCGCGGTTGGGACATATACCAAAAGTCGGCGATAGAATTATTGAGCAGAATTATCTTTTTGAAATTGTTGATATGGATGGAATAAAAGTCGACAAAGTTTTAGTTTCACTTTATCGAAAAACCGTTTACATCTAACCAATCAAGTAATCATTCCCGTAGGGAACGGTCGAGACCGTTCCGTTTTTCCTAAGATGTCCCAATTATCCTTCCAAATCTTAGCATTTTTTTTTGTATTCAGATTTTGTTTTTAAACAATATTGTTTATTATAACACCATTAAATTTAATCCGATGGCAATCCTTTTCCCGTAGATAAAATAAAAGTTTTCGAGTACAATTATTTCTTAACAAATAAGGGTAAAATAAATGAGAACAAAATACTACATGGTTATAAGTTATTTTATCGTCGGGCTGATGTCACTAAGTGTGAGCATTAAGGCACAGAGTAGTGACTACGAAAACAATGCATCTCTTGATTCACTGCTTGAAGTTGTGGTTCCAAACAATTACTCAACAACTCCCGGGACAGCATCATTTGTTGGTCCATTTTCAACAACAGCAAGAAGATATCAAATGTTAATACATGAAGATCAGCTTACTGCATTATTAGGAAAAGATTTATCTTCAATCAATTTCAGAATTCCTACTTCTGCTACTGCAGCATGGCCAGCAAGTTCCTTTACAATTTCGTCCTACTCTATTTATCTTGGACTAAGTGTTCCCCCTGCAAACCGCAGCCTTACATTTACGGAAAACATAGCGGGTCCTCAAACAATGGTTAGATCCGGTGCATTAGAAATAAAGGCCGGAGACTATCCTTTTGGCGGAAGTCCGAATTTATGGGGAGGTGATATTGTCTTCCAGAACCCTTATACATACTCAGGTGGTCATTTATTAATAGAAATTGTACATGAAGGATACACCGGTACGTCAAGATCAGTGGATGCAATTGGAACTGCAATAACCGGATATGGGAGTTTATTTTCTGCACTTTGGGCTTCAAGTTTAACAGCTTTAACCGGTCTACAGGGAAATTTTGCAGTAACAAAAATTAATGGAGTAAACATCATTCCTGTTGAACTTACTTCTTTCACAGCACAAGTAAGCGGAAAAAGTATAGAACTAAAATGGACAACAGCATCTGAAACGAATAACAGAGGTTTTGAAATAGAAAGAGCTGATTTTTTAGAATCAGGAATAAAAGAGTGGCTTCAAGTCGGTTTTGTTGATGGGAATGGAACTACTTCTGAAATTCAATCATATACATTTACTGATAATTTATTAACCACCGGAAAATATCTATATCGATTGAAGCAAATCGACTTTGATGGAACGATTAATTATTCAAATGAAATCGAGTCGGGAACAATTCTCCCTGATGAATATATTTTATACCAAAACTACCCGAATCCGTTTAATCCAACTACAATAATAAAATTTGCATTGCCTGAATTAGCACGAGATTTATCTAATAGGAGCAATCTCTCATTTGTAACATTAACTATATTTGACCTGCTTGGTAATAAAGTAGCAACTCTCATTAATGAAGCAAAAGATCCTGGTGTTTATGAAATTGAATTCGATGCAAATAAATACGGTTTATCAAGTGGTGTTTATTTGTATAAGCTTATTACAAACAATTTTACTTCAACCAAAAAGTTTGTGTTGATGAAATAGTTTTATGTGGTTGTCCCTAAAGCAAAACATTTTATCTGTAAAAGGATAGGAATAGATACAATTTGAGATGACTTCATTAGTTCAAGGGAGTGAAATCTTAGTTAAATTAAAAAGGGAACAGCCGTAACTGTTCCCTTAATTAAATTTTTACTACCAGTAAAACATTTATTTTTTAATCATTCTCCAATCTCTTCAATATTTCCGTCCCACAAATATTTTTTAGTTTCATTAACCAAAACTGTACTTAATAAAAGGAGTGAAACCAAATTGGGAATCGCCATTAACGCGTTTGTAATATCTGAAAAAGTCCAAACAATATTTAATGAGAGGACCGAACCAATCATTACAAATGCTACCCAAAGATATCTGTATGGTTTAATCACTTTACTTCCGAATAAGTATTCAGCCGCTTTTTCTCCATAGTACGACCAACCTAAAATTGTTGAAAAAACAAAAGTCAATAATCCGAAAGTTAAAAGAATCGGACCGAAATAACTTAAATCACTAAAAGCCTTTTTTGTTAATGCCGCCCCTGAATAACCGTGAATCCATTCACCTGAATTAACTATAACAAGTCCAGTAACTGCACAAACAACTACTGTATCCCAAAATGTTCCAGTTGATGAAACGAGCGCTTGTCTAATCGGATTTTTGGTTTGTGCCGCAGCAGCCACAATCGGAGCACTTCCTAAACCTGATTCATTAGAGAACAATCCGCGAGCTATTCCAAATCGAATTGCTTCCCGAACACCGGCGCCAACAAATCCGCCAACAACTGCATGCCCGGTAAATGCACTTTCGAAAATAAGGAGTAATGATGTTGGGATTCCCTCATAATTAATAAAAAGTATAATCACACAACCAAGGAAATAAGTTATAGCCATAAACGGTACTAATTTTTCGCAAACTTTTGCAATAGATTTAATACCCCCTATAATTACTGATGCCGTTAGAATTGTAAGAATTCCCCCCGTTATCCATTGAGGGATTTGAAACGATTCGTACACCAAAGTTGAAATCGAATTTGCTTGAACCATATTGCCTATACCGAACGCTGTAACTGATGTAAATCCTGCAAACAGAACCGCAAGCCATTTCATCTTTAATCCACGTTCGATAACATACATTGGTCCGCCGGACATGGAACCATCTTCTGCTGTTACTCTATATTTTACAGAAAGAAGAGCTTCTGCATATTTTGTTGCAATTCCGAATACACCTGTAAGCCACATCCACATAACAGCACCGGGACCACCGGCTGCTATAGCTGTTGAAACGCCTACGATATTTCCTGTACCAATGGTTGCAGCAAGTGCAGTAGTTAAAGCTCCAAATTGACTTATATCCCCTTTTCCTTCGCACCCTCTTTTTAAAGAAATTTTTATCGCAGTGAAAATGTAGCGTTGAATGAATTTTAACCTGAACGTCAAAAAAAGATGTGTACCGAATAGAAGAATGATTAAAGGATAACCCCAGAGTAAATCACTAATCTGAACTAACAAATTTTCGATTGTTTCCATATCACCTTTTTATTATTAAATGAGAGAGGGAAATCCGGCTAATAAAATATTAGCCGGAAAAATATTATTGGATTTCTACTTTAACAGGTTTAACATCCCAAATATTATTTGCATACTCTGTAATTGAACGATCGCTTGAGAACTTACCGATTCTTGCAACATTCAGGATAGATTTGCGTGTCCATTTATCTTGATTTCGATATAAATCACTCACCCGCTCTTGAGCAGCGAGATATGAATCGAAGTCAGCGAATAAACAATAGTAGTCAACATTTAGAAGTCCATCAACTAACGGTTGGAAAATACCGGGTTCAAATAGACTGAAATGATTGTTTGAAATCATATCGATAACACGTTTTAACACCGGATTATTTGCATAATAATCATAAGGTTTATAACCTGATTGCTTTAATTTAATTACTTCATCGGCAAGTAGACCAAAAATGAAAATATTGTCATCCCCAATTTCTTCTCTCATCTCAACATTTGCTCCATCCATTGTTCCGATGGTTAAGGCACCATTCAAGGCAAACTTCATATTACCAGTTCCTGAAGCTTCAAATCCGGCAGTTGAAATTTGTTCAGAAAGATCAGAAGCCGGAATTATTTTTTCGGCTAAGGTAACTGAATAATTTTTCAAGAAGAATACTTTTAGTTTATCACCTATAGCTATGTCATTATTTACAACTTCGGCAACATTATTTATTAATTTAATTATCAATTTTGCCTGATAATATGCAGGAGCAGCTTTGCCTGCAAAAATTACCGTTCGTGGAACTATATCAGCATTCGGATTATCTTTGATTCTATTATACAATGCTATTATGTGAAGAACATTAAGTAGTTGACGTTTATACTCATGAAAACGTTTTATTTGTACATCAAATATTGAATTTGGATTTACTGAAACATTATGTTCTTTCTCTATATATTCGATCAAGAATTTCTTGCTGATCCATTTTGCATTTACCCAATTCTCTATAAAGCTGTCGTTATCAACAAATTCTTCTAACTTTCGCAACTGAGAAAGATCCTTAACCCAATCCGTACCGATTCTATCTGAAATTATTACCGATAAAAATGGATTGGCTGTTTTTAACCAACGACGTGGTGTAATTCCATTTGTAACATTAGTAAATTTCTCAGGGAATAATTTGAAGAAATGTGGGAAAAGTAATTCTTTTAATATTTCAGAATGAAGGGCAGCAACACCGTTAATAGAGTGTGAACCAACAATGGCAAGGTTAGCCATTCTAACTTTTTTCTCCCCTCCTTCTCTAATAATTGAAAGAAGTTCAAGAATTGTTCCGTCATTCGAATAGGTTAAACGTACCCAATCTAAAAATCTTTGATTGATTTCATAGATTATTTGCATGTGACGGGGCAATAATTGTTCTATAATTGCAACCGACCATTCTTCCAAAGCCTCAGGAACAACTGTATGATTAGTATATGCAAAAACCTTTGTTGTCAAATCCCATGCGTTATCCCATTTAATATTTTCTTGATCAACTAATATGCGCATCAACTCAGGGATGGCAATTACCGGATGAGTATCATTTAATTGGATTGCTGTTTTCTCTGCAAACTTATCGAATGTTTTATGTTTAATCTTATATTTTCTTATAATATCCTGAAGAGTCGCAGAAACGAAGAAGTATTGCTGTTTTAATCTTAAAAATTTTCCCTGACTAAAAGTATCGTTCGGATAAAGAACTTTAGAAATATTTTCTGAATGATTTTTGCTTTCTACTGCAGCAAGATAATTTCCACTGTTAAATTCCTGAAAACTAAATTCTTGCGTTGCCTTAGCCTGCCATAAACGCAGGTTATTTACAGTGTTATTTCGATAACCGGGGACGGGCACATCATAAGCAACGGCTAAGATATCTTCCGTATTAACCCAATCGAATTTAAATCTCCCTTTGTTATCTTCGTGCATTTCAACCTTACCGTAAAATTTCACTCGATAAGTTAATTCGCGTCGAAGAATCTCCCATGGATTCCCATAGGTCAACCAGTTATCTGGTATTTCAATTTGATTTCCTTTATCAATATCTTGTTTAAATATTCCATATTCATAACGTATTCCATATCCAAATGCAGGGAGTTCAAGAGTTGCCATAGAATCAAGAAAACATGCGGCAAGCCTTCCTAAGCCCCCATTACCGAGCCCCATATCGTTCTCTGAATCACGTATCTCTTCCAAATCAAATCCATCTTGCTTAAGGATATTGTAACACTCGTCATAATAATCCATGTTGATAAGTGCATTTCCTAGAAGACGACCCATTAAAAATTCTAAAGAAAGATAATAGACCCGTTTCGGATCTGTCTCCATATACTTTTGTTGTGTTCGCAGCCACTTACGGACAAGCCTGTCACGAATAGACATAGAGAGTGCAAAGTATGCATCGTCTTGAACAGCAGTAATTTTATCTTTTACCAGAATAAATTCCATGTGCTCAGCAAATTGATTTGAAAGAGAATAACTTTCAACTTGTTCAGTGTCGGTGAAAAAGATGGAGTTCTTTTTGGTACCCATTATCACACCTCGTTTATATAGGATTGTTTTTGTTTAATTAGGAATTTCAAAATATGATTCTTTAACTATGATTAATTAAATAATTTTCCGGAAAGTCGCAATTAAATTATTTCACTTGAACTGAATTTATCAATTTTTCGAAAGCCGGAACCAATGCTAATTCAGTTTGTCCGTACGGAATTTTAGACTCTTCTATTAATTTTAACTTTTGACTTTTCCATTCATCGGTAAAAATTCTTCCATTAATTTTTCCATCTAAAACTTCAAGCCCTGTCTCCGCAAGTCTCCTCAAGTTGTTAGACATCTGCTTCATCTCTTGAATAATCGGTGTATTTTTCATAATCACTAAAAGCTCATCATAATTATCTACCCAACTCATCAACATAAATCTCAATTCTGTTCTTACTTGCTCATCATCACTTGCAATAAAGGAATCAACAAGTTTATTAAATTTTCGTGCGGTCATTGATTCCGGTCGCGCTGCATCAACAACTCTTGTATAAGGTGATTGTTGAGTATACTTTCTTCCCTGACGATGCCTTGAGTACAATTTAACAGGCTCAACAACATCAACAAGATTTTTTAGTGGAATTATATTTTGATTATTCGTCAATCTTCGCAACATCATTTCGTAATTAGAAATATGCGTCAAACCTAATTCCTCCATTTGGAAACTAATTCCTTCCATTCTTCTATACATATCATCGACATCACGTACATTTCCCGGTGACCAAAATCTTTCTGCAATTGCGATTGTCCTTGGCCATATTCTCGAATCAACAGTTTCATTAGTAACTAACTCAGCCCACATTGTTGCTTCACCACCAAGAATAAATTTTTGTTCTTCCGGAGAAAGCGGAGTATCCGCAGGTATCGGATCATTTAAATAATGGAATTCAGCCGATTGAATTAAATCGATATAATAACCGTTTGATAAAATAGCCTGATACCCCTTTTGAGCTGATTCTACAAGCGATTTTTGGCCCCGCCATGATTGTATTACAATATTGTTAGGCATATCAGGTTGAAAAATTTCATCCCATCCAATCATCTTTTTATTATACTTTGTTAAAATTGCCAACAACCTCTTGTTAAAATAACTTTGAAGTTCGTGATTATCTTTTATTCCGTTTTCTTTCATGAATTTTTGAATTGATGGATTTTGATTCCATTGTTTACCGTTATTCTCATCTCCGCCAATGTGCATAAATTCATCGTTAAATAACTCTGACATCTCTTTGAAGAATTTATCAAAAAAAATGTAAGTCTCTTCAATCGTAGGATTAAATGTAGGATCAAAAACTCCCCAATTTCGTTCAATAGTATACGGACCGGGAAGGCTTGCAAGTTCAGGATAAGCAGTTAACCAGCTAGTGGAATGTCCCGGTACATCAAACTCGGGCATCACTCTGATACCTCTTTCGTTGGCATATTTTATAATTTCCCTTATTTGCTCATGCGTAAAGTATAACCCATCAGAGCCTAATTCATGAAGCTTTGGAAGAGATTTACACTCAACTCTAAATCCTTGATCTTCACTTAAATGAAGATGAAGAACATTCATTTTAACTGCTGCCATTCCGTCAATATTTCTTTTTAACATTTCAATTGGCATAAAATGACGGCTTACATCAATCATCAAACCGCGCCAAGAGAAACGGGGGGAATCTTCTATTTCTACAGTAGGAAAATAATACCCATTCTCATCAGCTTCCAAAAGTTGTAGAAAAGTTTCTAAACCTCTAAAAGCGCCAATATCCGTTTCTGCTTTTATGGTTATTTTGTTCTTTTCGATGTTTAGTGTATAACTTTCCACTTCACCAAGCTTAACTTTTCCTTCTCTTTGAAACTTAAGGATTAAACCGCTTGAAGAAGATTTTGTTTTTTCGGTTATAAAATCTTGTGTGAAAAATAGACCGGTTCTTCCCGACAACCTTCTTAAAACTCTGGTTGCATATTCATTTAGAGGTCTACTATTATTGGGTTCGACTGAGATTACAAAAGTTGAATCAAGCCAATACTGATTACCTGTAAATTCAATTTTTGAAGGGGTTGGCATTAAATTATGTTGTCGCATTTGGGGTGATTCTCCATAAACTGAGAATGAAATAAGAATGAAAAAGATTAACGCAAGTATATGTGATTTCATTATCTACCTGTAAATGTTATCTGCAAACGACTATCTTATCTGCAAATATAATCAAAACATTTATGAAGAGTTGAAAATTCGACAATTAAAAGAATATCAATTATATTCGAACAGGATTTATTAAAGTTTAACTACAACGGAATGTCTAATGGAACTTAATGGAGAAAGTAAAGCTTTCAAATTAGATTTAGAAATAAAAACTTACGATATCGATATAGCCGGACATGTTAATAACATCGTTTATGTAAAATGGCTTGAAGATTTACGGGCACTTTTATACAGAAATATTTTTGATTTCCAAAAAGTGGTTGAAACCGGATTTTACCCGGTTGTAACGCATACCTCAATAAACTATATCAAACAGATAAAATTATTCGAAAAACTTTTTGGAACTGTAGAATTAACAGCCGAAAAACATGGGATGTTATTTCTAAAATTTCAATTAAAGAATGAGACAACTCTTTTTGCCGAAGCAGAACAACGCTGTGTTATGATGGACTTAAATTCCGGCAAAATGGTTAAGAGTTATAATGAGTTTAAAAAATAATTAAATATTTAGAAAATTAATTTCCATTCACTTCATCAATACAAATTTCTTTGTTGAAGTAAACTCCCCGGCTTTTAATTGATAAAAATAGACCCCACTCGATAGTTTATACTTAGCTGAATCAAATTCAATTTCATAAATTCCCGGAGATTTTGGTTCATTGATAAGTGTAGTAATCTCATTGCCAAGTATATCGTAAATTTTTAATTCAGTCTTGTAGGACAAGATTCCATCTTGTCCCGACAGCGGAAGATTAAATTTTATTTTAGTTACCGGATTAAATGGGTTTGGATAATTATTATACAACTTAAATTCACCTGGTATTACGGGTTCATCGTCAACTGAAGTAACTCCGGATGGATACAGTAATCGGAAATTATCAAGAAATATTGTTCCTGAATAGACTTGCCCTGATTGCCGGGTGCTTCCGAGTTTTATTCCAATATGAACAATTTTCATCGGAAAGTAGAGTGATGAGCCTGCAACTAATGCCCCGGCATTTAGAGCATAGGCCTTAATTGGATCAAAGAAAGCTGTTGCGGTTGCATATTTATTCGTGTTGATTCTAAATAACTCGTCATTTTCATCTGTGACTAAATAAGAAATATGATGCTGTTGTCCGTCAGTTTTTGCATCAATTAATATTGTATCCGGAATTCCATAAATCGGGAATTCACGATTTAGATAAACCCAATTATTCTTACTCGGATCATAAGTAAACCTATAATCGATTTTAAATGAACCGATTCCTTGACTAAAATCCGAGTTAAATATTGATAAAGTAGTATTTGTTGAATCAACATTTTCGGTGGTAAAACTCCAACCTGACAAATTTTCCAAATCATTAAGTTGCATTGTACCATGCTCTATCTGAACAGTAATTTCCGAAGTATCTTTTACATTTTGGTATGAAACGATAACCTTTGTGGTTCCTTCACTCAATCCCTTAAACCGCCCCATTGTATCAATTACACCGATATTTGGATTGATAACACTCCACGTGTACTCATTCAGTGCAAGCGGTCGTATAACATTATTCGGATCGAACGCTGTCATTTTAAAATTTAATGTACGAATAGAATCAGCAACTGCTTTTTTAGGTAGAATTTCAATTTGTTGAATTGACTGCACTTCAACTCGTGATGAATCTTTATATCCTCTATACGTCGCATAAACATAACCAATTTGTGGGTAATCACCTGCAGTGAAAATCCCGTAAGCAGAAATAGTTCCTAATCCCGGAGTGCATGTATAAATCACTTCATTTCCATTTATTTGAACTTTATTATAATATTGATCCCAACCGGTAACTCGAAATTGTAAATTAGATCCTCTATACAACTTTACTTTTTTAGGAGTAAATTGAATTGAGCTAAGTGTATCATTAGGAGCTGATGAAACGACCATTAATGCATTAGCTACAGTTCTTTCACTTCCATCGGACGTAACATTTACAACACTATCCCGCATTACCATAGTAGTTGAACCACCGCCATCGAAATTAATTCCATAATAAATTCCGCATTGAATCATAAAATCGGCTAACTCTACGAGCGTCATACCAATACTTGTAGCTAATCTTCCGTCCACTGTGATTAAGT
Organism: Ignavibacteriales bacterium; assembly: GCA_020061995.1. The sequence goes on from JAGUXE010000148.1 coordinate 12,999, forward strand.
ATAATTTAGAGCTGTCTTGAGAAAATCCGGCAGCAGTACGAGGATGTTTTTCGAAAGTATGGCTGGGACCCCCTTCTTCATTATATCCTTGAACTGCATAGTTAACACCATTGTCCACTATCTTTGGGAATCCTCCCATCATTTCTTTGAGTTTGCTTAATCCCGGTGTAACTTTTTGAACTACTTTTATTGTATCACCAACAGATATTCCATTTAAATAAGTTGCAGAAGTCCCATGTCCGGAAAGTACAACATGACCGGAAGTGATTGCCAGACTTCCAACATTAGACTGTTTACTTACGACGACAACTTTTACTGTATCATTAACGAGCCATTTTTGAGTTGGCTTTACAAGTAACTCGGTACCAAAACTATTTGTACCGGTATTTGCTCCCATATATTTATTAAAAAGAATTAACTGATTTGTTTCTCTTGTTTTATTTGTTCCGTTGAGTGGATTAATTTGATTTGATTTATCAATAATAGTTCCTGAAAAATTTACTCGTTTTAACATCGGATTATTATTAAGATCAAACCCTAAAGTTGATAGACCATTAGGGTTTCGTATAACCTCACCATCTTTTATTTGAATGTTGATAGGAATTCCACCACTCCCATAAAAATCACCGTTAACAGCTCCTACAACACGATGTCCGGCATAACTATTTCGTGATGCCATAGAACTTGTTCGTTCATATCCGTTTAGTCTATCTTGAGCTTTAACTGTTTCAACCGAATTGTAGGGGTTATGAAGGTCAACTTCAAGGATGTTTATGCTATAAGGTGCAGAGAGGGCAACTACTTTGTAATAATTAATTCCCATTCCAACTTGCATTGTTGTAACAGTGTCAAAAGTTACCTGAGCATTCGATATGATTTGAAAAAGGAAGATGGAAACCAGAAGAAGAAATTTTTGATGTCTCATTTTAAAACTCACTGAAATAAGTGAAAAGTGTTATTCAAATATAATGAGTGTGAGTATATAAAATGCAACTATCTCAATACTCGGCGTCAGCCTCTAACATTTCGGTTCTTTCAACTAATTTTAGCTGCTCAATTAGATGATGAATATCGCCATTAATTATATCTGAAAGATTATAAAGTGTTAATCCAATACGATGATCGGTAACTCTATTTTGAGGAAAATTGTAGGTTCTGATTTTATCACTTCTATCACCGCTTCCAACCATAAGTTTTCTTTTTTCGGCTCTTTTACTCGAGACTTCTCTCTGCTTTAGATCAAAAAGGCGGGCTTTTAATACCTTCAAGGCTTTTTCACGGTTTTTTAATTGTGAACGCTCATCTTGACATTGCACAACTAATCCGGTAGGAAGATGTGTCATTCGAATTGCGGTTTCTACTTTATTAACATTCTGACCGCCCGCTCCCCCGCTTCTGTAAACATCTATTTTAACATCGCTCATATTAATATCCACCTGAACGTCTTCAACTTCAGGAAGCACTGCAACAGATGCAGCAGAAGTGTGAACTCTTCCATTTGCTTCGGTTAAAGGAACTCTTTGAACTCGATGTACACCGCTCTCAAATTTGAGAGCGCCAAAAACTCCAGTCCCTGAAATCGAAAAGACTACCTCTTTAATTCCGCCAAGTCCGGCAGTATCATTAAGGTCTATAAGTTCGGTTTTCCAGCCGCGTGTTTCTGCGTATCTACTATACATTCTGTATAAATCGGAGGCAAAAAGTGCTGCTTCATCACCACCGGTTCCGGCACGTATTTCCATTATCGCATCTTTAATATCATTCGGATCTTTTGGTAATAGAAGTAACTTAATTTCTTCTTCAAGCTGCGTCTTTTTCTCTTTCAGATCATCCATTTCAATTTCGGCGAGTTCAATCAATTCTTTATCAAGATTAGCATCGATAATTTCTTTGTTGCCATCGATGTTATTTAGAATTTTTTCATATTTATCGTATGCGGTTATAATATCATTTAATTCACTTCGCTCTTTACTTAATGCAACGATTCTTTCAGTATTATTCATATTTGCTGGATCAGACAATTGTTCGTTTATTCTTTCGAACTTTTCTCTAATCTTTCTTAACTTATTAATGAAGTCCATATAAACCTTTATAATTTAGAGGACAAATATAAGCAAAATGAAAGTCTACTCATTAAAATATTCAGAATAACTTTTATCATTCAAATTTAATTCTGAATAGAATTATCTCTGCATCAGAACCTATTCTAACCGGTGGACCCCAAGTTCCAACTCCGGAAGTGACATAGTAATTGGTTTTCCCTTTTTTTGCAAAACCCCAACTGATTTCATAAATGATGCTTGTAATAAGATTTGCAGGAATCATTTGTCCATGATGTGTATGTCCTGACAAATGAAGATCAAGTCCGTAATATGCTGTAGAGTCAAGTTCGAACGGTTGATGATCAAGGAGAATTGAAGGTAAGTTTTTATTTGAATGATCAACTAATTCTTTTAATGATTTTCTTTGACCATCAGCAAATCTATTGCGCTGTCGGTCATCTCGACTAATTACTTGTAGTGAGTTTGCAATCACTAAAACCGAATCCCTTAAAACCACTATATTACTATTAGCTAAGTAATCTTGTGCCTCATCTATACCAACAATATATTCATGGTTTCCGTTGCAAGTAAAAACTCCATGAACTGATTTAAGTTTTCTAAGTTTTGTACTAATGTTGTGGCGATCCAGGTTAATCCTATTATCATCAATAATATCGCCACCAAGCAAAATCAAATCGGGATTTAATTTATTCACAGCTTCAACAAGTCGGTCAGCAAAAACACCATCATTTATCGGGGTTAAATGAGAATCTGAGAAGAATACAATATTCAAATTGTCCAGTTCTCCGCTCCCTTTCGGAAAGGTTAAATCAAAGGTTTTAACTTGAATGTTTTGAGCATGATAATAGCCGTAAGCCACAAGAATGATTATAACAACAGATAGAACTGAAAATATCTGAAGTTTCAGTTTTTTGTATTTTTCAAAATTGCTGAAAATTTCGCTACCTCTCTTTTTTAAGATATATCGAATTAAATCCAAAATTAGAATCGATAAAATTCCATACATTAAAAAAGAATACCACAAAGCCCCTACAAACAAAAGATAATCATAGAATATCGTTCCACTTTGAGCAAATAACGAGCGGGCACCTACATAAGAAAGTGAGGCAATTAGCGTTAATACTGTAAAAAGAATCCTAACTGCTTTAGGAGCACCTTCGAGTGATTGATTTCCTCTTCTGATTATATAATAATTCACAAGAGTAAAAAGTAGAAAGAATGAGATAAAAAAGAGGATCATAATTCCCTTTAATAAAATTGATAAAAATTTTAGATTAGTAACAGTTAAAACACTATTTTTCGATATTTAGTTCGGTAAGAACGAATTAAGTTTCTCAAACAACAGAATGTATATAAAAGCTATAAATCAATATCCCAAAAGAAGACATTTTTGAATACCACAGTTAAATATATTTTATTATTACTTCTTGTCGCAAGTCAATTCAATTTTTCACAAACCCGAAAAATTGTTCTACTTGAAGAATTCACAAATGCGAATTGTAATTCATGCCCTCAATATGACCAAAACATGACCGATTTCATTAGCAATAATTGGGGGAATGTTATTTCAATTCAATATCATACATGGTGGCCTCTACCTGACCCAATGTTTTCAATTAACGAAACCGAAAATCGAAATCGTATCGAATATTATGGTATTACAACCATCCAAAGCTATGCTTTAGATGGCAACATAAAAGGTGTAGCACAAAACCCTTATTTATTGATGACACAGACACTTGACAGATTCTTCTTGCAATCTCCCGTTAAAATTGATGTTAATGCCACTATAGCTAATAATAATGTTGATATTAATATTGCCCTTACCGGATTAACGAATACTATCCCACAAAACCTAAAACTTCGTGTTGCAATAATCGAAAGAAAAAGAATTTTCACAACTGCACCGGGCTCGAACGGAGTTAAGGAGTTCAATAATCTCTTTCGGAAAATGGTGCCGGATATCAATGGAACTATTATCGGTGATTTTTCAAACGGAGACATTAAAACTTATAGTTTTACACAATCCGTAAATTCAGCTTGGGTACCTGAAGATTTGGCTGTAGTAGCTTGGTTACAGAACGATGAAACTAAAGAAATAATTCAGTCCAACATCAACAAACCGACTTTAACAATTCAAACAAATGAAGTCTTAGCTGATTTCCTCACGACTAATCAATCAACTGTTAAAAATTATTTTATTAAGAATGAAAATAATACTTCAGTTCAATTGCGTCTGATGATTGACACTTTATCACTTGATTCAGGTTGGACGGCACAACTGAATACTCCATCCGGAATTGTCGATTCTGTAGATATTAATTTGAATTCAAATGAGACTTACAATTTCTCTCTTAATCTTTCCTCCGATACTAATATTACTTATGCTTCATTGCTTGTCAAGGCAGTATATCTTAACGATCCATTAACCCCATCTGTATCAATCCCATATTTTGGCGTTGTTAAAAATTCAGATGAAATCCTTTTGGTTACTGACCACAAAGGAACTTATGATGATGTTTTTCTTAAAACTTTTGATTCGATTTTTGTAAAAGTTACTCATATTAAACAGAATTATCTTTCGCTACTGTTTACTTATAACAGAACAAATTCGTTTAATTCTATTTTTTGGATTAATGGTTGGGATTTCCCCTCCTTCATTAATAACGATATATCATACTTGAAAAATTTCCTTTCTCAGGGAAACAAAAATTTGTTTATTGCTGGACAGGACATAGGATGGGATGTAAATTCTGATGCAGGAAGTTCTAACTTCCCAGAAGCAAAAACTTTTTATGCTGATTATCTAAATGCAAAATTTTATAGCGATAATTCAGGAATTGATTCAATTGTGGGAATTTCAGGAACTCAGTTCCAAGGTATTGCCGCTAAACTGACCAATGTTAATTATTTTTCTCCTGATGTAATTGGACCAAATGATGATGATACAACAAAACTTATATTCAACTACCGTAATTCTTCATTGGGTGCAGGTATTTATAATTCTACAAATGTAGATAACAACAAAGTTATTTATTTAGGTTTTGGACTTGAACAATTGGATGATGAAAACCGAAAAAAAATAATTCGTAATTCTGCGTTATTATTCAATATCCCTGTCTCCACTGATAGGACAAATTCGTTAATAACGCCGGAAGATTTTGTTTTATTTCAAAATTTCCCGAATCCATTCAATCCAACAACAAGAATCAGTTTTTCAATTCCCATCTATTCGTCGGTCTCATTGAAAGTATATAATATTTTGGGGAGTGAAATTGCTACTTTAGTTGACGGAAAATTATCTCCGGGTATTCACGAAGTAGAATTTGATGGATCAAAGCTTTCCAGCGGAGTTTACTTTTATCGATTGCAGACTGAAGAATTTTCCTCAATTAAAAAGTTTGTACTTCTGAAATAATAGAACCATTATTTCGTTGTTGAACTTTTGTTTTGAACTGAATCTTTGTTAAAACGACCTATTAATGTCTTGATTTTTCTAAGTCTCTAACAAAATTTAACTAAAAATATATTTTTAAGTTCTGACGACTTAGAACTTCATTTGTTAAAATTATACAAATCTCACTTATAATAATCTTTTACTAAAATACTTTATATTTGTAAGTTCTATTAATATTCATAACAAAAACATCTTATAATGTCTCTATTTTCAGAACTATTGAACGAATATTTCTCTCCCGAGATTAAAAAACGTGGACTAGTATATTTCGAGGACGACCATGTAACAAATGTCCGTCTTGATAAAAACATTATAATTGCTTCTGTTCAAGGGAATCAGGTTTATGACGTAAGAATGGCATTTGACAAAGATTTACGTCCCACGACTCTCCTCTGTTCTTGCCCCTATGCTGATCATGACTACTGCAAACATCTTGCAGCGACTCTTTATAAAATAAATTCCTTCGGATTTTTTACTGCAAAGTATTACCGCGAGCAAATTCAGACCGCTCTCTCAAGTTCCAATGTTGATCTAAATAGTGTTGAAGTCATCCAGGTTAAGGAGAATACTGAACTTAATCTGAGTGCTGCTGTTCAGGAAACTGAAAATGAGATTAAGGCAAAAAGACTTAAGTTATATTTTGAAGAAATGGAACGTTTACGTGAAGAAGAAAGATTCAACGGATTAAAAGCTTCTCTGGCTCTTCTTACAGAAAAAACAGAAAAAAGTAATTATACAGCAGCCTTACAGAAAATAAGCTATGGAATAGATGTAAATAGTTACATGACAAATTTTAGTGTAATGCGTGAACGTCTTAGAAAAGATGGATCATCTGATGGAAGAAGAACTGTAATATACAAAATCAATAATGAGCATATTGATCACCTTCCGCTTGAAGAGCAATTGATTATTCAATTGATTATCAATAGCGGTGAGTATATAATAAATCCTCATAATTATGATTTAACTACACAAAGAAAATCGTCAAACGAAACTCATATTCTGAATAAAGTTTTAGAATTTCTTCATGATAAAGAAGTTTATTTCGGTCAAAACTCAAGAGAGTATAATAAAAGACTACATGTTTTTAAAGAATTCGCCACACCTGTTTTAATTGTCGAAAAGGAAGAGGAAAATATTTCTCTTTCACTAGAGTTTCAATTTTTGGAAAATAAACATATCCCAATTTCAGAAACTCACCCTGTCCTTGACAAACCATTATGGATAATGCACAAAGATGAAATCTTCAGAGTAAATCAATTGAACTTTGCGCAATACCAAATTTTCTATTCGAAAAAAGAAAAGATAATTATACCAAACCATTATGAAGAATACTTTGAAGCAAACATTCTGACAAAAATTTCATCAGTGTTACCGATTTCTTCACAAACATACAAACTTGATATTTTTGAAGCAGTACCTTCCAAACACATTTATCTTGAAGAAGAAGATGGTGTGCTAACTTGTCGGCTTAAGTTTTTGTATGGTGAATTTGAAATCTCTTACGCAATAAATGAACACTTCTACAGTGTACTTAAAGACAAATCAATAATTCAAATAAGAAGAGATCTTACATTTGAAGAAATGAGTGTCAATGAAATCGAGATGTTTGATGTAAAGTTTTATCCCGACGGGTTATTTATTCCTAAAAAAGATCCTGTCGATTTTCTGTTTGAAGCAATTCCACAACTCAAAGAAAAAGGATTTGAAATTTTTGGGGTTGAAAATCTCCGTCAATTTTCCGTTAATTTAACTAAACCATTATTAAATTATTCAGTCTCTTCAGGGGTTGATTGGTTCGATTTAAAACTGGAAGTCTCATTCGGTGATTTTATCGTCCCCTTGGAGAATCTACTCAAAGCGGTAAGGAGCAAAAAAAAGTATATTAAACTTGGCGATGGTGCGTTAGGTCTTTTACCTGAAGAATGGATTCAACGATTTGCTAAACAGTTTTCGTTGGGAGATGTTCGAGATGAAAATATCAGACTAAGCAAACTTCATTATGAAATAGTTGAAGAAATAGTAGAGAGTAATGAATCAATTTCTACCGATACTTCATTCAACGATTATTTGAAAAAGCTTGAGTTATTTAAGAAAATTAAATCTCACTCTGTTCCAAAATTATTTCATGGTAAGCTGCGCCCGTATCAAAAATCCGGATTTGATTGGTTACTTTTTCTAAAAGAATTTGGTTTTGGCGGTATTCTTGCAGATGATATGGGACTCGGGAAAACCATTCAAGTTCTCGCGTTACTAGCTTCATTAAAGAAGAATAAAGAGATAAGACCCAATTTAATTATAGCCCCGACTTCGGTAGTTTTTAATTGGATAAATGAAATAAATAAATTCACTCCTTCCCTAAAAGTATTAAATCACACCGGAATTGAGCGTGAAAAGGAATCATTAAATCATTTTAACGACTATGATATTGTACTCACAAGTTATCCGGTGATGTTAAGAGATATTGAGCAGATGAACAAAATTGAATTTAATTACATTATTCTTGATGAATCACAAAAAATTAAAAATCCATTTTCGCTCACTGCAAAAGCAGCATTCTCTCTAACAGGGAAATCACGATTATGTTTAACAGGAACACCAATTGAAAATAATCTATTAGAGCTTTGGTCGCAGATGAATTTTTTGAATCCTGGATTTCTCGGTTCGATTAATAAATTTAATGACAATTTTAAAATTCCGATTGACAAGGAAAAATCAGAAGAGTCAACAGAATATTTAAGGAAAATTATTTTGCCATTTATCCTGAGACGCACGAAAGAAGTTGTTGCTACCGAATTACCTGAGAAGAGTGAAATAATTCACTATTGCGAAATGACAAAAGATCAAAAAGATATTTATGATTTGTGGCGTGAGTCGATTAGAGCTGAACTGCTTGAAGAAATTAATGAAAAGGGTTTACAAAAATCGAGTTTCAAAGTTATTGAAGGATTACTTAGATTAAGACAAATCTGTAATCATCCGGTATTAGTAAAGAACGGTTATAAAAAAGAATCAGGGAAAATGGAGGAGTTTAAGGAACTTATTTTACGAGTTACTGAAGAAGGACATAAAGTTTTAGTGTTTTCACAGTTCGTACAAATGCTTGATATTCTTAAAGCGCATCTTCTGAATGAAAAAATCAGTTTTGAATATTTAACAGGTTCTACAAAAAACCGGGAAGAGCGTGTCGATAATTTTCAGAACAATCCGGAAATAAAAGTTTTTCTTATAAGCTTAAAAGCCGGAGGTGTCGGGATAAATCTGACTGCTGCGGATTATGTTTTCCATATTGATCCGTGGTGGAACCCGGCAGTGGAAATGCAAGCAACTGATAGAAGCCATCGAATTGGTCAGGATAAAAAAGTGTTTGTTTACAAGTTTATTACTAAAGAAACCGTTGAAGAGAAAATCCTTAATCTTCAAGCAAAAAAGAAAAAGATGGTTGAAAATATTCTAACAACAGAAACAGGAGTTTTTAAGAATCTTACAAAAGATGATATTGAACTTTTGCTAAGTTGATTAGTTAACCCTTAAAAATAAGAAATTGATTTTTAGGAGCTAAAGTTAGGATGCAAAATTTGTAAAAGACTCCTCATAAAAAAGGCTGTCTTTCAACAGCCTTCTTAAAAATTTAATTACTATTTTTATTTGCTATAACGACATTTGTCGTCATTTCATCAACAATAATTTCTTAGTCGATTTATACTCATTTGAACGGAGTTCATACAAATATACACCGCTTGAATTATTTGTTTTATTTCTGAATTATTCAAAATCTATTTCAACAATATCATTTTACCCAAACCGGTAAATACCGGTTGGTTGTTTATGTTTATCACTTGAAGTTTATAGATGTAGATGCCTGTTGCAATATCATTATTGTAACCCGTTGACCATTCCGGCATTCCGTCATTTCGCTTGCCTCTTGAATCAAATTCTTTTTCGTAGTAGCCTTTATCCTGCCAGCCGTTTACTAATACTTCTACTATTTCTCCTTTTATGTCATAGATGTATAGTTTTACATATCCTCCTTCTTTTAACCGATAAGGAATTATTGTCCTCGGATTAAATGGATTGGGATAATTTTGATAAAGTTTATATGCTTGGGGAATAACCCCTTCCGTCTTTACCGTTAATGGATCTCCCCATAATACTTCTTCTCCGGCTGCTGATTCATTAC
>JAGUXE010000345.1 GCA_020061995.1 Ignavibacteriales bacterium
ACTAACGGGTATTATGATCCGATTAGTAATATCCGTAAACGCACCAGAATAATGCATGGCGAAGATCTTTCTCTGATATTTAGACAGCTGTGGGAGCTATCTGATGCCAAAGATAGAGCTTTTATCAATAAAAAGATTAACACCATAAAGAAGTCCCCTTTTGTTGTTCTGGACAGATTTGAAGTCAAACGTCCTGAGCGGAATCTGATATTCAAAGATGGTGACTACATCTACAACAAGAAGACTAGAGAATATGAACGTTTCCTCGATGAATACAATGACTCGATATCCGGTCATTCGATATTACTCCCATATGAGACCACTGAGAGTGTTTGCTCCCTCACAGAGGGAGGACTAGGAGAATGGTCTTCTGTACCGGAATGGGCAGAGGAAGAGTATATAGCAGAGGAGGTATTGGATACAAATCCCTCATTACTCAGTCATTATGCGAGTTCACCCTTTATTTATGCGGCTTGCAGCAGTTCACTGCATCGAGTATTTAATCGGGGTAGTCTAAAGTGCGGAGGACGTTTTTACGGTGGTCAGTATCAAGGATTTCCCTCCTCGCAAAGAAGCTGGATCTTGATTAACGGCAGCCCTGTTGTTGAATATGATTTTTCATCGTTACATCCTACTATGCTCTTAAATTCAATCGGTAAAGATATTCCGGACTGTGACATTTACGATATATATAGCAATGAGTTATTGCGCAAAGCTGTTAAACTAATAGTTAATATCTCAATTAATGCAAAGAGCATGGTTGGCGCTACTCGTGCATTTAATAATAAATTAAACAACTTAAACTTGGATAATCCAAAACATTTAAAGCTGTTTGAGATTCAGAACATTATGCTGGAGCGGGGTTTAACCCCGAACACACTTCTTAGGGACTTCCTTAAGACACACCCTGATTTTGAGCAATTCCTTTTCTCAGATAGAGGCATCCATCTTATGCGGGATGATTCTGATATTGCCTCAGCCATCCTCGGACATTTTCATTCACTTGACATTCCCTGTCTATGCGTTCATGATAGCTTTATTGTCCAGAAACAGTATGAAGATGAAATCTCTTCAGTAATGAAAGACGCCTATTACAGCAAAATGAAGTTCCACTGCAAAGTCTCGAAGTAATAAGATCAAAAGAGTCATTTCACCCTTTTAGAGCCGGGTTTACGCTCTTCAATGTTATGTGTAAATCGATTACCACAAATAACACAAAAATAATTTGTGATTTAACTAAATCACGCCTGGATTACACCTATTTGCATCCGTTCATTTGCATATATGATTTACAAACATTAAGCAGAATGTAATTCCGGTTATTGCTGAAGAATCATACTAATAATATTTCTAAATAATTAAAAAGGAGGTAACATGAATTCAGTTACCACAACCAAAACCAGTTCTTATTTTATGAGATCCCACAAATGGGGCTGGCTCTCTTTTTTGTTCGGCAAACCGATAGTTTGCGACACCTATATAATCTTAATCGAATCACTGACTTTATCCTTAACTGAAAATAAAGGAGATAACTAAGCATGAGAACCGATGTAAGAGTAACCAGTCGATTCAACAATGTTGTAGAATTGTCTGAACCAAACACATCGGAAATAATGTGATTCATACTGTTATTAAAGCTCTCCTCGCGAGGGAGAGCTTTGATAAACTTACACTTCTTACGGTTAAAAACAACAGTAAGAGTAATTACTAATTAACCAATCATAAAAATAAAATATGGAGTTATAAAAATTTAATTCATAAGGGAATAAACAACCGGCTAAACGTAAATACTCAACAACAACAAACGACAGACTTCACAACGATATGGAAATATTAGATTACCAACTGAGACTTTTATCAGTTGCAGAAGCAGCTAAAGCACTTGGTGTTGGCAAGGATACAATGTACAACCTTGTCAGCATTGGGAGAATTGGTTATATCCAGATTGGCAAGAGAAAAAAGATCTCTTATCCGGAACTACTGCGCTTTCAGAATGATAATACAATAAAAGCTATGCCGCATGAGAAAATAAATGAGGGCTTACTTAGTTCAAAAGATATTGAGCGAATGTTCAACTTAGATTCAGTAAAACAGTCCTCATTAAATGGGAATGAAATATTACAAAAAATTATGGAAGGATAAATAAAAATGGCTACAGTAATTAAAAAGGGAAACTTACTTCATATTCAATGGTATGATCCTATCGCAAAACAAACAACTTCGAGGTCCACCGGGTTAGCAGCAAATGATACAAATCTTAAGAAAGCAAAAGTTTATGCTAAAAAACTTCAAGAAGAACTAACTCGAAAGAACAAAACCCTAAAACAGATCGGGTCAAAGAGAGTAACGATAAAAGAGGCATTTGAACATTTTCTTAGGAATAATCAGAATAAACACACCAAGACCATTAAAGACTATGACAGATTCTATAAACGTTTTACTCAATATTTCAATCCTAAGCAGCCATGTGTGGTAATTAATAAGATTGAAGTCGAGAGATGGTTGTTTCAGCTTAAAGCTGAAAAAGGTTTAATGCAGAACACAATACATGGCTATGGTAAACAGTGTTATCATTTCCTGAATTTTCTATTCGAATATTCCTATACCCCCATGTTCAAAATCAATAAGGAGGTAAAGACTCATCCTGAAGTCGGTGAAAAAATAGTATTTAATAGTGAACATATAGAAAAGATTTTCAATGGTCTTAATGATAAGAATGACAACTTTAAATTAGTGATTCATTTATTATTCTATACCGGTTTGCGCTCTTCGGATATCCTATCTATCGATAGGGAGAAAGTAGATTTAACAGAACATTCAATAAGTTATTATTCACCTAAGCGGAAAAAATATCGAGTAATTCCATTTCATAGTGAATTATTAGAATTGCTTCGAGATACTCTTAATAATAAATCAACCGGAAAACTAATCAATTACAGTAAGATCGAAAATTTAGGTAAGGCAATAAACCGTTACTTTGTTGAGATCGGTATTATTTCCCCAAAAAGTAAAAACGGTGAATCCGTATCGGCAAATAAGAAAGTGAACAAATTCTCAGCACGCACATTTAGAAAGTCATTCATCTCCCTTTGCAGATCCCACTATCAGATAGATGCGACTATAGTAAGAGAACTTGTTGGCCATGAACACGCCAATACAACTGATAAATATTACAATCAAGTACCACTGCATATATTAAAGCAAGAGCTTGAAAAATTCAAGAGACCACAATCTTAGAAGATCTTTATCCATTTTGCAGTCAAATTCTTTCTGCACAATTCAGTCACTAAATTCCCCACATAATAAGTTCGATATCCAGATTTAATTAATACTTACTTTGTTAACAGCTACATAAACTTTTCTAACGATCCAGAGTGATATTGTTTACAAATACTGACATAGTTTTTGACATAGTTTTTGACATAGTTTTATATCGAAAAGGGGGGATAAATTGGCTAAAATTAGACAGCTTCTCAGAAAACCCGAATTCTCTAAAATAAAAAAGGCTCAATTTAGCGTAAAATCAAGCCTTTTCGTGCAACCTGCGGGATTCGAACCCGCGACCTGCTGATTAAGAGGGAACTCTTCATAATTATTTTGAAAAATAGACAGCCATAACTACTTAAATGATAAGGAGTTACGGGAACTCATTTTTTATCTCAAAGGCGGAAGTAGTTTTGGAAGTAGTAAATTGAGAATGGGAATACGGAACATCGGAATTCCCTCTTTATCAGAGGAGAAAGTTATTATCAAATTGCGGAAAATAGTTAGCGCCTCTTTTGTTATTGAATCTCCATTCTGTCGGTCTAAATCATAGGTTAGTGTTCAACATTATCCAGAAGAAGGTCACACTTATATTATTGAACTCCTTCTCAGAATGGTGCTCATCCTTCTGGTTTATAGACATCGAGCTTGAGTTTAGTCGTCCTCTCCATCGTAGTAATTTATGATACTAATGTAGCAAATGAACTCTACAGATTCTGTTAGTTCAGTTAGTCCAAAGCATTAGGAACAGACTAGAATGCATTGCTGGTCAGAAAAGAATTGAATAATTGTTGTCTCTCACTAATTACGATTTTGAAATGCGGCGAAATATTATTGAAACCAATGCGGTTCTTTATCATTTTGGACAGAGGTTAACTTTACACTATTTTTCTATTAGGAATAAGTTCGTTTCATAGATTAATAAACCAAGACATAGTCAATCCTACATTAAATCATTTAGAAAAAGGGAATCAAAATGGAATTCAAACAAGTAGCCGAAAAAAGATCATCTGTTAGAAATTTTATGGATGAGAAAATACCTGTTGAAAAGTTGAAAGAAATGGTTCGTATTGCTGCAATGGCACCATGCATAAGCGGTAAAGAGACATGGAAGTTTGTTGCAATTACAAATAAAGAATTAATAAAAAAAATGGCGAATGTTGTTAAATCAAAATATGAAGAGATTTTACCTAAAGATGATGAACGTCTCACCGAAAACATTAAACATACAGTGGAAATGTTCTCGTCAGTTTTTGTAAAAGCCCCGGCAGTAATTGCGGTTCTTGCAGAGCCATACACAGCTATAATAGATAAGGTTCTTTCCGAAACATCTTTTACACACGAAGAAATAAATAAAATGAGAAATCATCCCGATATTCAAACAATAGGGGCGGCGATTCAAAATCTTTTGCTATCGGCAGTTGATTTGGGTTATGGTGCATGCTGGTTAACCGGTCCCATGGTTGCCAAAGAAGAACTTAGTAAGCTGATTGGAGTTAAAGAACCTTTTTCACTAATTGCATTTGTTGCTGTTGGCAAGCCGGATAAAGAAGTAGCTCCAAGAATAAAAAAACCGGTCGATGAAATTTTTGAAGTGATTGAATAGTAATTAAAAAAGCCACACTTAAGAGTTGTCGGAATAAGAAATGTTTAGGTCACGAAGATGGGACATCCCCTATTAGTTCATTTATAATTTTATTAATTGTTAATGGAGCTGAGCCTTCAAAATGATTGTTAACATTTACATAAGTTCCGATTTCTTTAACTTGTAAATCTCTTATCATTTCGATTATTGGTGGTAGTGATTCATCTTTCGGTTCAACTATCTGATTCCAATTTCCTTTTGTCTTTTCTTCTATTCCGCTTCTGTCGGGTCCGTGTAAACGGATTACGACGGGAGAAGTCAGTTCCTCTTTATGTTTATTATAAACTTCAACTACCGGAGGCATGTAATAACCTTCCAAAAAGACCATTGAGATATTCAGTTCATTCAACATATCAAAGAATGGTTTTGTGAGGTGGTTGGGATTTCGTGTTTCAATACCTATTCTGAATCGTTTGTCTGCTTTATCGGTAAATGAATATATTTTTTCTATGAACTGATTTACATTATTCATCTTTTGTTTGTTGAGATATTCAAATTGAAACATGAGTAGACCAATATTATCATGCAGCGGCTCTATTGCATGAAGGAAAGCATCATAAAGTTCGGGATTAAGAAAGTTTGTGTTTGGTTTGTCTGACTTGTAATAGTGAGTAAGAGTTAGACTGTTCGGCATTTTAATGGTGAACTTAAAATCATCCGGGACACTTTCTGCATAGTTAGCAGCAACTGAAGTTTTCGGAAGCACAGCTTTACCCGAATCAAAGAGTGACCAAAACCATTGATCTATTTCAACTGTGTTAAAGTGTTTAGCGTACTCTTCCAAGAAATTAATTTTATCAAGTTCGGGATAAACCAATCCTTTCCAAGAATCGTATTTCCAACTGCAAGTACCGATGCGTAACATAGGTTTGTTTTCTGTTAATTATTTTTTCAAAGATAGTGAAATGGAAGTGAATCAAAAAATATGCCCCGTGTGATGGCCACCTCTTGACAGTTTCGGGAATTTTGCTATAATTGCATTGACAATATTAATGATTCTTTTCTTTAGTATTTTTTTTGAAGGGGTTGTTTTGGGTTATTTCTTCACTACTTCCACCGCAAACGGTTTTTCATATTGGGGTAATGAGACTACTGATATTATTAGTGTTTCTACATCTCTATGTTTCTTCACAAAGAATTCAAATCTAATTTTTAATCATCATTTATATCTTACTGAAATGAGGGGATGCAGATGAAAAGTAGTCCATATAGGTTTCCTATTGCACAAACTTGTAACACCGCAATTGGAATAACACAGTAATTCTCTTTATAATTTATAATATAGGAAAAGTATTCTATGAGTAGAACGACAAATATCACTTTCTCGACTATAAGTTCAAAAGCACTTAATGTCCAGAAACAATTTGATCAATATGGATTCCCTTTTACTCTGAATCCTACAGTAGGTTGTTCTTTAGCGTGTAAATATTGTTACAGTCCTATTTTTGTGGCAAAGGTGGAAAACCAAAAACGGAAACAATTTTTTGAGAATATAAGGGTAAAATTGGATCAACCAACCCGCCTTGATAAAGAATTGACCAAACTTTCGGTTTTACCTCAGCATTTGAAAAGGGTTCAGATTAATGAGACAAGCGAGTATTATTTACCCAAAGTCATCAAAGAACAAAAAAAAATAAATCGCGATCTGATGCTCGAAATACTAGAAGTTTTTGAGAAACAAGCTAAAAACGGAAACAAATGGATGCTTCATATACTAACAAAAAGTAATTTGATACTTCAACATATCGATAAACTTAAAGACCTTAAACACATGGTTCAAGTTGAAGTTAGTTTCGCTACGGGGGACGAAAGCATTAGACGACAAATTGAATTTTATACCATCCCAATTGACAAGCGATTAAAGGTAGTGGAGGAGCTATCAAATAATGATATCTTTGTGCGAATTATGGCAATGCCATTTTATGGTGACGATAACAAGATGCTCGATTTAAAAAATCGTGCTTTTAATGTTGGTGCAAAAGCATTCAAAAATAAAGGGCTTAACTATTATGACTGGACACAATTAAAATCGCTTACGTATGACGACCTTATTAATGATAAGATCGAACGAGTCGCTGGTCGACCAGACTATAAAAATCTTAATCTTATGATTAACAGTGGTGAAAAGATAAAGAATGGAACAACAGTTAAAGTGTTAATGCCCATCCCTAAACAATCGAATAACAAAATGATGGATTGGTCTGCAATTTCAAAAATGAATGACCGGCTTGTAATGACCGACATGAATGAAATTAACTGTGGATATAATATGATCTCGAAAATAAATTGGGACTATATTAAATAAGCGATGCGATTTCCTTGCCTAATTTTGATAAACGAAATAAACGTCAAAAAAATTGGTAGGTGATTTTGTTTTAGGGAGTTTTAGCCCGAACGGTATTTCGTACTAATGTTACAAAAAATAGCCGATGTCAATCGGCTCAATTTCTAGTCATACACTTATAGGAAAAAATAAAGTTTGAAAAAATCATTTCTATTTCTTTTTTTGTTTTTATTAAATATTATGAACTTTGGTCAATCCATTGATGGATATGGAATCAAAGTTGGTTGGGGTTTAACTAATCATAGTTGGGAATATGATCCTTCAATTAATGTAAAACTTGATTGGGAAAATAATTCTGGAATTACAGCAAGAGCATTTGCTGATATTTCCTTTTTATCTTTTTTAAATGTTGAAGCCGAGATTGGTTATGCACAAAAAGGTGCAAAATATAAAATAGCTGTAACAACAATG
>JAGUXE010000209.1 GCA_020061995.1 Ignavibacteriales bacterium
AAAATCAGTTTTTGTAAGTTGCTGAAATATTCCATCAATACCAATTAATCCGCTAACTGACAAAAAAATCAATATTGCAATCCATAAACGCTTAGGTTTGTTTAAGAAAGTATCATGGACAACAATAAACATAAGCATATATTCTAGCCATTTAAAAAATAAAGTCTTAACGCTCTTTTCGAAATAAATTCCGCTATTAATAAAAGACGCAATGCTAAAATATAAAAAAACCATAAGAAATAGATAAGTATAATTTTCCAGAAATTTAAATTCCGGCTTCGCCATTTTTTTAATGACAAAAAATAATAGAGCGAAGACAAATAAAGATTCAATTAGCGCATTAGATATGGGAATAAAAAATATCATACCGTATAAGGTATATTCTAAGACCCTATCAGCAAAAATTTCAATTTTTTTTCTTATCATATGGGCTATTCAGGTGATTTAACAACTTACAAAAGCATTAATTCAACCCAATTTTAACGCAGATTCTCGCAAATCCAGCGCAGATTCTCGCAGATAAACTGTCCAAATCTGCGTAAATCCGCGTGTAATCTGCGTATATCTGCGTTCAAAAAGTAGTACTTAAATTGTGGCTAGGCTATCGCTGATTATTAGCTTCCCGGTTTAAATAAAACAACCAATACGGTTTTAAGTAGAATATTAAGATTTAAACGAAGTGACAGGTTCTTAATGTAAAGATAGTCATATTTTAATTTATGATGTGGCGCGGTATGGTAATACCCCTTTATCTGAGCCAGGCCGGTTAATCCTGGCCGCACGCTTAAACGTATCCCTTGCAACGACCGATGCTCTTTTACCCGGTAAACAGCTTCTGGCCGCGGCCCAACAAGACTCATATCGCCCTTAATAACATTAAAAAGTTGCGGCAATTCATCTAAGCGCGTTCTTCTAATAAATATTCCTATTCTTGTTACGCGTTCATCCTCTTCTAATGAAATCCATTCAGGTCGACTAAACTGTTGTGCCCCAAGGAGCATTGAACGAAACTTATAGAGCCTGAATTCTTTCCCATTTAATCCTGTTCTTTCTTGCTTATAAATAATCGGACCGGAAGAATTAATTTTTATTAAAAGGCCGACTAACACCATAATAGGCAAAGAGAAAAATAAAACTATACTCGATATGACAACATCACAAATCCGGATTAAAGACTCCTCAGGGTTAGCTTGAGAGTATGCAGGTAGCAGGAGTTGCGGCTTTTCTTTACCGTTAATTTTTTTTGCTAAAACTTCATCATAAAGTCTAGGCAGTATTGATAACTTCGCTCTTTTTGTTTCAGCAATTTTTAACAAAAGATATAATTGCTCAGTTTTAGCTAATTCTGTAGCCAAAACAATCTCATCTACCTCCTCTTCTAATATTTTATTAATATTATTAAGGCTGTGCTTATTTATGAAAACCACTTTTTTTGAAATCTTACCGGAAAGCTTATAAATTACTAAATTAAAAGCAGCAACAGGCAAAAAAATGATGGGAAAAGAAATTACAAAAATGCTACTCGGGAACCCATCCCATTTGGATCTAAACACATAAATAAAACTCATACTAATCAAAATTCCTAATGTCAGACCTAAAAAACTTTTTTGGATTATAATAAGAAACGATTTAAACCGTTTCTTATATACACCTACAGCTATCATTGCCATAACATAAAGTAAAACAATAAGTTGCAAAGGATGGGGATTATTTTGGTAGGACTCAAAAGAAAGCTTGCCCCAAGAAAAACGTAGACAAAAAGAGAGCAAAAATCCTACATAGATTAATATAATATCTATAAAAATGGCTACAATATTCATAGGTCATTATTATACACAAGAAACTTTTTTATGTAAATGCCTTAAGGAGAAAGGCTCTTCAAATGTTCTAATATTCTACTGTTAATTTGATCTCTTTCTTTATCAAAAAGCCAACCCCATTTATTGAAGTATTTAACTGTAGAAAAGATATGATGCTTCAGATGTTTTAAATTTTTGTATGAACCTTTTTCGTATCGATGATATATAACAGCTTCAGGAAAATAAACAGTTCTATAGTGCCGATGAATTCTCCTGGATAAATCCACATCTTCCAAATACATAAAGAACCTTTCATCAAAAATTCCTACTTTTTCAAAAATATCTCTGCGCATAAACATAAAACAGCCGGATAAGTGTGGCACATCCATAATTTTTCCATATCCTGTAAACCTCAGCTCGTAATTCTGCAGCCTCTTTTTAAATATTGCCCTTAATATTTTTAAATTGAATCTTCTCAAGATTAAATCAATGGGGGTTGGCAAAAGTTTGCATAAATACTGTGTTGAACCGTCTGTATAGCAAATTTTCGGCATCACAAGGCCAACTTCTTTATTTTCTTCCATAAAATTAAAAAGTTTTTCCAAGATGCCTGGTTCAAAAAAAATGTCCGGATTCAATACTAAATGGTATTTCGATTCTCCTATCGATTTTCCTATTGCGATATTATGACCCGCCCCAAAACCCAAGTTATTATTAGTAAAAATATATTCTACATTCCTACAAGCACAGACATTCTTCAGCTCATCTGTTGGAGAATTGTCTATCACATAAAGATGAGATTTTAAATCTGTTCTCAAGAAGCTATTGATTGTTTTTTTTAGAATATCCTTATCATTTTTAAACGTTACTATTGAAGCGACAATATCATACATTATTCTCTTGCCTCAATAAAATATCAAAGAGTTCTTTCCAATTTTGCGAGAAAGGGGCCGGGATAATATTTGCCTCTGTCTTTTCAAAAACAGCTGTTCCATTTATCAGGCCTTTCATCGCCTCAGCCAATTGCTCAGCGTCATCCGGATCGAAAAACTTAACTTTATCATATGCGCCCAGTGTTTCATGGGCATACTCCAAATCCGCCAAAAGAAGCGGTTTCTTAAAAAGTTTGGCTTCAGTGATCGGGATTCCCCATGTTTCCAATTTTGAGGGGAAAATTACACAACTTGCACTATTATAAAGCTCGAGAACGCTATCCCTACTCTGAATTCCTAAAAATTTGATATTTTTTATATGCTTAAAAGAATTGTAAATATACCTTGAATACCGATTCTCGGTTCCGGAAATAGTAAATATAACCTGGAAATTATGGATTCCTTGTTTCAGCAATATTTCTGAAGCCTTGCAAATAACTTCAAAATTCTTAAACACT
>JAGUXE010000164.1 GCA_020061995.1 Ignavibacteriales bacterium
AGAGATATAAAAAAATATTCTGCATGGGAAATATTGGAATATTTAGAAAAGGAAAAATCAAATATACTTAATTCACTAAATATGAATAAAACAACAAAACAGAAACGACAATTATGGATGCACAGATTTGATGATGAGGTAATACGAAATAATAAAATGTTTTGGGTGAAATTGAAATATTTACACAATAATCCGGTAAAAGCCGGTTTGGTTATACGACCGGAAAGCTATAAATACTCAAGCGCAAGGAATTATCTAAAAAATGACCAGACAATTATTAGAGTTGATACAGAATATGGCGGAGTTGAGATTATCTGACACAACTCTGGTCAAGAAATGGTTCTTGAGCGCCGGAGTAATTATTTGATGCAGGTTTAAACATCTCGATTAATCATGTACATTATCCCAATTTTAAAAATGCTATTTAATTAATAGGAAGTTATATTTTAACCTCTTAGTAATTATTATTATTTAATCCGAGGTTATTATGGATGTTATAATCGAAAAAACCAATTCTTACAATAGCATTACCCTAAAAGGAAGACTCGATACAATTACTTCAGTCCCTTTCGAAAAACAGATCTTAGCCTTAATTGAAGCAGGGGAGCTTAACTTCTTAATAAATTGCGAACACCTCAACTATATTAGCAGTGCCGGTTTGAGGGTGCTTTTGTTATCATCTAAAAAGATAACTCCATCAGGTGGTAGGGTAATTCTGGTATCGTTACAAGATCATATAAAAGAAGTTTTTGAGATTTCCGGTTTTACTTCAATATTCAAAATATTTAATTCATATGATGAAGCCGCACAGTTTTTTAATTGAATCATTAACAAAGATTAATTTTAAAGATTTTGAGGGATAAATAATGAGTAGTGATTCTAATAATCCTCCCGTAATTCGAATGAGTGTTGTTGCAAAGAAAGAATACTTGCCTGTTATAACTTCTGCTGTCCGTGCAGCAGCTCTTCAATTCGGATTTGATGAGAAGGAAGTCTATCAACTTGAATTAGTAGTTGAAGAAGCATGCCTGAATGTTATTGAACACGCATTTGAAGAGGGGGAAACAGGTATTTATGATGTTCTAATCGATAGAAAGCCGGGGCAACTGGTTATCGGTGTCGAAGATATGGGACTTCCATTTGATTTTACTAAAGTAGATCAGAATGAAAATTCCGGACTCGGAATGCGTCTTATTAAATCTTTTGCTGATGAAGTTAAATTTATTAATCTAGGCAGAAAAGGGAAAAGACTAGAATTAATTAAGTCACTTCGCTATAAAGATGTTGAAGATTATGTATCAACGGATGAGCTGGAAGAATCTAAAAAAATGCCTCAAGCAGCTGCTGATGAACCATTGACTTATGTTATGATGAAATCAGAAGAAGCAGTAAGCCTTGCCAGATGTGTTTATCGTTCGTACGGTTATTCATATCCTAACGATACAATCTATTTCCCTGAAAAAAGAAAAGAATTAATTGACAGCGGATTAATAGAAGCTTGTATTGTAATGAATAGTAAAGGAGAAATTATTGGGCATCTTGCAATGGTTAAAGACACAAAGGATGCAAAAGTTGGTGAATCGGGGCAGGCGGTTGTCGATCCAAGATATCGAGGTCGAAGTCTATTTAAGGAAATGAAAATATTTCTTTCGGAGCATGCAAAAAATAAAGGAATGTATGGTCTTTACAGTGAAGCTGTCTCTATCCATCCGTTTACTCAGAAAGGTAATATTTCACTTGGGGCACATGAAACCGGGTTCCTTCTAGCTTTCGCACCCGAGAGTATGAGCTTTAAACAGATAAAAGATAGACAGAAGCAACGTCAAACAACCGTCTTGTTTTATCATCGAATAAATGAAGAACCTTATCGTGAGGTCTATTTACCTTATCATCATTCGACAATAATGAAAAAGATTTATGAGAGACAGTCTCTAAACAGAAATTTTGCAATACTCGATAAAGAGAATATTCGTTGTATTGGGAAATCTGTGATTGATTTAAAGTTCCTGCCCGATCTTGCATTGGCATTTCTACAAGTTCAAAATTATGGGGATGATTTTGAAGGATTAATTGAATTCAGACTTAAAGAAATGCTTAAGAAAAAGATGGATTGCATTTATGTTGATCTTCCTTTATCTATGAAAGAAACACCGTATTTTTCTGCTGTTGTTGAGCAATTTGGATTTTTCTTTGCCGGAATTATTCCTGAATTGTATGATGGTGATGTTTTGCGATTGCAATATTTGAATAACCTCGAAGTGGATTCAAAAGAAATTTGTACTGCTTCTGATTTCGGGAGTGAACTTTTAGATTATGTCCTCAAAGAAGGTGGATTTAGTCATTAACTTTTAAAGGATTTCCTGTGAAAAATGTTACGTATGTTCTAATTTCATTTTTATTGATTCTATGTATCCAAACAACTCCCGGACAACAATTAAAATTGAATGATTTTGGTTCTATTGAGCAATCTAAAGCAAATGCAAAACAATGGAATATAAAATTCATCGACAATGAGTTTTATCTCCAAAGTGAAACATTAACTTTGAAAGGGAACGAATCATTTGATATTCATGATGGTTACCTTACACTTAATTCTACACACGAAAATGCCCCAACATTACTTAGGGTATATAATCGTCAAGGAGTATTGCTGCTTGAAAAAAAATATGAAAAAGTAATGAATCTCAAATTCTCAAAGAATAAAAAATATGGAGTATTTATTGGTCGAACTAATATACATAGGTTGAACTTTACTACACTTAAAGAAGAACTATATGAATTAAATAATTTTGCATCTGTAAATAACAATGGAGATCTGTTTAGAACTTCATTTTTGGAAAATAGATTGTTTAAAAATGAATTTGAGATTACACTTAATCAGCCAGTACAGGAAATAATTTCTTTATCAAATAGAGAATATTTCTTCACTAAAAACTCTCTCTTTCAGATTAGCAGTAACGAAATAGTTAATGTAGGTCAATTCGATGGAGAATTCTTTCAAGCAATAGAGGAGGATGATTATTTGTTCTTCACTTTTCGGGAGCGAAAAGGTAAAGATTTTGTTTTCCGATTGTATAAAATTGATGAATCAAAGAAAATTACTTCACTTGAAGAAAAAACTATTGCATTACCAAGTTTGGTATCGCATGAAGAAATAAAAGCACCGTTAAAATACAATGAATCAAATTTCCCATTCCCTATTGGCAATAGTTATGGTGAAATACAGTATTACGGCGGTTCTCCTTATCTTCATCCGGGAGTTGATTTCTTAGGTGCGGATAATGAAAATGTGTATGCGGTAAAACCGGGAATAATTAAAGCTAAAATTACAACCGGAGGTGCTGCATATTGGAGACTTGCCATAGCTGAAGAGTTTACTTCTGATACAACGACCGGATATCTTTATGCACATCTGAATCAAAATTCTATCCCCTATATTGTTGGTGATACCGTTAATGCTGGTGATTTTCTCGGTACTCTATATCCCTGGGGATTTGCAGATTTTACTCATATTCATTTCGGTAGAATTAAATCGGGAGGAACAATTTGGACAGGGGACTGGTATACAACGAATAATCCCTTACCGGATGTAACAAATATTAAAGATACAATCCCACCAGGATTTGAAAATGCGATAGGAAACAATCAGTTTGCTTACAGAAATGAGAGCGGGATTTATCTTGATCAATACTATTTATCAGGCAAAGTTAGAGTAATCTCAAAAAGTTATGACCGCATTTATAGTGATTGGAAGGTTGATATTTGGAAACTATCATTTCGACTTAAAGAAATTGGTCCTGAATATTCAGAAATGTTAAATCGATTTGCATTTGCTTTTGATATGCCTCTTGATGTTTATCGATCACAATCACCAATAAATGACCGCTATCTTAAAACTATTTATTCAACAGACCCAATTTGCTATTCGATTGGTAACTACAATGATAGGGAGTATTTCCATATAATTAGCAGTTCAAATGGTGATAGTGAAAATAATATAATTGACAGTAATTATTTTTTTGATACGCGTAAAGTGCCGAATGGTGATTATGAACTTTTTGTAAAAGCAGTTGATGCTTCATTAAACGAAACAGAAGTCTCAGATTATTTGTCAATAATCAATGACGCTCCCGCAACACCCACATTGGTTGCCCCAATTAACGGTGATACAGTAATTAGCGGTAAGACAATTCTTAATTTTTCAGCCAGCGTAAGTGCTTCCACATATCTAATCCAGATTTCTACAGACGAAACCTTCTCAAGTGTAGATTCACAGTTTATTGTGAATATAAATCAAATTGCATTGCCGTTTCTTGAGTCAGATAGAACTTATTTTTGGCGTGTAGCAGCTCAAGGTACTGAAGGAACAAGTCATTTTTCGCAAATCGGGAAATTTTACTTATCAACAAGCACTTCAATCGATGAGCAAGATTTATTAAGTTTCTACTTATCTCAAAATTATCCCAATCCATTTAACCCGTCTACTAAAATAAAATTTATTGTTCCTCATGGAATGGAAGAAGGCGAGTTAACATCGCTTATTGTATACGATCTACTCGGAAATGAGATTGCTCAACTTGTCAATGAAGCAAAAGACCCCGGACTGTATGAAGTCGAGTTTGATTCGAACACATACAAGTTATCGACCGGAGTTTATTTTTATAAATTGAAGGTTGGTACGCTAAGTTCGATCAAAAAAATTGTATTAATAAAATGATGTTTTAAGAATATTCGTTAAAAAAGATCATATTAATTTTTACCATGATTTTTATTGACATTTATTCAGAATTTATTCTTACTTTGCATTGTGTTATTTAATCAATCAAGATGGAAAAAAGAAACGATGCATACATTTCATATCCCCGTTATGGGACTTGGATTTACAATAGATACACCTATTAAAGTTGCCCCTTATGGAATCTCTTCTGTCATATCCATAGTAGATGACAGTTTGATTGAAAGGATGAGAGAATTTTACAGTGGAAAACTTGGTATTCCTTATGTCGTAATTTCTGATAAAACCAAAGACTATAGAGCTGAACGAATTACAAGTTATCTCAATATGGTTGATGAAATTGTTAGAAAGAAATTTGCCGAATTAAAAGATTCAATCAACACTACCGGTGAAGAAATACACAAATACTTTGAAATGCTTCCGGAACTCTCAGAACTTAAATTAAAATTTAATGAGTTAGTTAGTAAGGGTGAAGCTTATAAAAATGAACTAATAAATTGGGTTCATGATAATATAAGTTTGGGTAGTATTGATGTTAACATTATGACAAAACTTGATTCAGTCACTTTTTTCAACAAAGAAAAACTCCCATCTCAATATAATGACGCTCACGCAGCTTTAAGAGGATTTGCTTTAAGTAACCTTTCTTCATCACTTGTACTTTCTGCCGGAATCAATCCTTCGCTCTATACTTACATAGAGAGCTTTGAAGATTTTTATCCTGATGAGAAGAATCAGTTAAAGAAAAAATTAATATTAAAAGTGAGTGACTTCAGATCAGCAATGATTCAAGGAAAATTTCTTGCTAAAAAAGGATTGTGGGTTTCTGAATATAGAATTGAATCCGGTTTAAATTGCGGTGGACACGCATTTGCAACAGATGGATTTATGATGGGTCCTATTTTGGAAGAATTCAAGAATAAGCGTGAAGAATTAATTGAAACAACACACAAGATTTTTTCAGATGCACTTAAAATTAAAAACAGATATTCTCCTACAACTCCGCTGAATATCAGAATAACAGCACAGGGAGGAGTTGGAACCTCTGCTGAACATGAATTCCTTTTGGATTATTACGGTCTTGATTCGGTCGGTTGGGGAACCCCATTTTTGTTAGTCCCTGAAGTCGTTAATATTGACAAACATACAATGGAACAACTAAAAGATGCTAAAGAGGATGATCTTTATTTAAGTAAAATTTCTCCACTCGGTGTTCCATTTAACAGTTTAAGGGATAATTCACAGGATTTAGAAAAGCAAGAACTTATCGAAAAAGGAAGACCGGGAAGTTCCTGTCCCAAAAAATATTTAACATTTAATACTGAGTATACGGTTGAACCGATTTGTACTGCATCGCGTCAATATCAGCATTTGAAAATAAAAGAGCTTGATGAAAAGAATCTTGATGAGATAAGTTATAAATCAGCCTTTTCAAAAATTGTCGATAAAGCTTGTATTTGCGTTGGATTAAGCAATCCTGCATTACACGTAAATAATTTAGACTTTAAAGGTAAAAGTAGAGGTGTGTCTGTTTGTCCAGGTCCAAATATGGCTTATTTCGATAAAACACTCACACTAAAAGAAATGATTGACCATATTTACGGCAGAATAAATGTTATGAGTAATTCTGACCGCCCACATATGTTTATAAAAGAATTAAAACTTTACATCAGTTATTTAAAAAGCAGTATAGAAGATTGTGAAAATTCAATTTCCGAAAAACAAGAAAAATATTTTAATAACTTCATGTCAAATATGAATGATGGAATTGAATATTATAAACATTTGTTTGAGGCACTAAAGAATAAATATTCGCACTTCAAAGATGATTTTAATCACGAGCTTGAACGATTAAAGAATGAATTAGCTCAATTATTAGTTTACGAAGAAAATTCTCAGGCGAAATAGGAGATATTTTCTTAATTTTGATTCCATTTTAATAGAATAAGCAGTAAAATTGTTTCCTCTTATTTTGTAAAACAGTTTGTAAAGTCTTGCATTACTATTTAGGAATGATTATTTTCTAATAGTCAAATAAGACAGTTATCCAAATTTTTTAAGGATAAATTATGAACTGTTCGAAAAGATATTTCTTCGTCTTCTTTTTCCTTCAATTAGTCTTTATTTTAGACTTCATCTTTCCC
>JAGUXE010000248.1 GCA_020061995.1 Ignavibacteriales bacterium
ACCTAAACGCAAATCTTGCATTTTGCCCGGATTATTTAAAAGCGACTCAATATGCTCTTTTAATAAATTGGCATTTAAATCTCTGTTATCAATTATAATGCACGCATTTCTTTTTTCTAATATTTGTGCATTTTTCATTTGATGTTTATAGGCATAAGGGTAGGGAACAATTATTGCTGGCAGACTAAAATTTATCAATTCCGCAATTGTGGTTGCACCCGCCCGGCAGATTACTAGCTCGCTTGCGCTATAGGCATATTGCATCTGGTCTAAAAAGGAAAATAATTTAACCTTTACTTTTAATTTTTTATAACTTTTCTCTAATAAATCATAATCAGAGGTTCCTACTATATGAATAATTTGGAATTGAGAAGAATCTAAGAGCATCGAAATAGCATTTAAAAAATTTATATTGATACTATGGCTACCCCTGCTTCCGCCCATTACCAATATTGTAAATTTATCATTGTCCAAGCCAAAAAAACTTAAGGCCTCTTTTTTTTCAATTTTTTTTAATTCTTGATGTGCAGGATTTCCTGTGAATATTATCCTTTCCTTCTCTACCTTTAAATAATCTTTGGACTCTAGGAAGGAAATGGCAATTTTGTCAGCAAATTTTGCTAAGAACCTATTAGCCCTACCAGGATATACATTCTGTTCATGGATTAACGTTTTAATTCTAAAAAGCCAGGCAAAAAATAAAAGTGGAACAGAATTAATACTACCAAATCCTACTACGATATCCGGTCTAAATTCAAGTAGTAAAACCAAACTTTCTAAAGAACCTTTAATAAATCTTAATATAGCAATAAAATTTTGAAAATCAAAATGGAATTTTAGGGGAGAGATTGAAAGATATTTTATATTATGAACCCGGGATATCATCTTAACTCTTATACTCCTTCTTGGCAGAACAAAAAGCGTATCTACTTGCTTGGGTTGAGCTTTTAAGGCATTAAGAAAACTTAAGGCGGGAAATATGTGACCGCCACTTGCACCTGTAACTATTAAAATTCTCACGGGTATTCTCCAGTGCGAGCGATATTTAAAAGTAAACCCAGACTTAGCATATCAAAAATCAAAGAAGAGCCACCGTAACTGATAAAAGGAAGCGGCAGGCCCTTTGTAGGTAAAAGGCCGCAAGAAACACCAACGTTAATTATTGCCTTGAGAGAAATCATAGAAACCAGGCCCAAGGAAAGAAAATATCCAAATTTATCGCAAGCACATTTTATTATCTTAAGTCCTTGTTGGATAAAAATTATAAATAATAAAATTAGCCCTAATGTCCCTATAAGACCCAATTCTTCACCAATTATTGAAAAGATAAAGTCGGTATGCGCATTGGGTAAATAGAATAACTTTTGTTTTGAATGCCCCAAACCCACCCCAAATATTCCACCTGAACCTAAAGCGAGCTGCGATTGGATAATCTGAAAACCGCTACCTTTAGGGTCTAACCAGGGATTTAAAAATGACAAAATGCGCATCTTTCTATAAGGAACACTAAATATCAATATACTAAGCAACGGAAGGCTCATTAGAATTATAGAGAAAAGGTATGAAACCCTTATGCCGGAGACAAAAAGCACAATAAATACCACTACGCCTATTGCTAAAGCAGTGCCTAAATCTGGCTGCAAAAGGATTAATAATGTGCATAATCCTAAAACGCATAGAGGCGGTAGAAAACCCTTTAGGAAAGTTTTAATAACCTTATCTTTGCGACTAATAAAATCAGCGATATAGATAATTATTGCCATGCCGGCTAATTCTGAAGGCTGAAAACTTATAAATTTGAATCTAAACCATCTCCGCGCACCAGAAATCTCCCTACTTATTCCCGGTATTAATACCAACACTAATAAAAACAAGGAAAATATTAACAAAGGCTTGGCAAAGCGTCTAAATTTTCTATAATCAATACTCATAACCAGAAATGTTAGAAATACTCCTATAACTAAAAAACTCAGATGCCTCTTTAAGAAAAAAAAGCTATCCTTATATTTTTCCCAGGCATATATACTAGAAGCGCTATAAATCATTACGGTGCCGATACAGATTAAAATAACCGATACACTAAACAAATTTATTCTAAGATTATGAGCCATATTATCTAACTCAAAACTCTAAACTGTAAATTCTAAACTCTAAACAAACTCAAATTCTCCAAACTCAAATGGCCAAAACAAAGGCATTTTAGGTTTTAAACATTTGGATTTTGGGTTTTGGATTTGTTTAGGATTTAGGGTTTAAAGTAAGCATTTAATTTTAAAATTTTGCATTGCAATTTTGAATTTTGATTTTTAAATTTTAAATTTTCGCTATCTATCGTTTCTAACTAAATCGTAGACCACTCTCTTAAAACACCTGCCTCTTTCTTCATAATTAGAAAACATATCAAAACTTGAACACATTGGGGAAAGTAACACACAATCGCCTGGCCTTGCCTTAAAATAAGCAATACGCACTGCCTCCTCTAAACTTACTGCCTCTTCAATGGGCAGGAGTCCTTTGAATACTGACTTTATTTTCTCTCTTGCCTCTCCGATCAAAATTATTTCTCGAATCTTCTTACGGCCCAGACCCAGAATAATACTATAGTCAAGCCCCTTATCTCTACCACCGGCAATCAAAACTACCGGCCTTGAGATATTCTTTAGTGCCCATATTGTAGAATCTACAGTGGTGGCCTTAGAATCATTGACGAATTTTACATTATTAATCTCTGCCACATATTCCATGCGGTGTTCAATACCCTTAAACTCTTTTAATACTTTACAAATTATTTCTTTATTTATACCTAATATTGTCCCGACAGTTAAAAGCGCAGCCTGATTAGGATTTATGTCTTTGGTCTGAGAAAAATATAGTATATGAGCAGCTGTCTCTTTAGCCAATTCTCTTACTACAGGATCCTCGTTATTCAAAACCAAATAGTCAGTTCTATCCTGATTCATAAATATACGTTTTTTCGCCTCAAGATACTGCTGTATGTTTTTATATCTGTCCAGATGATTGGTGGCAAAATTCAATATGACTGAAATTTTAGGCTTAAACTTATAGACCCATTCTAACTGAAAAGAACTTACCTCCAGAGAAACAAAATCGCCATCTTTTATTTTCTCTACTTCTCCACTAAAAGGGTTTCCGATATTACCACAAATAAAAACTTTTTTGCCTTTTGCCTTTAGCATATTACCTATTAAAGTTGTTACCGTGGTCTTTCCATTAGAACCGGTAACTGCAATCACTGTAGCCGGACATAAATCCGAGGCAATCTCTATCTCGCTAATAATAGGTATTTTAAAATTTTCTGCCCAGGTAACGGCTAAGGCATCGCTTCTTACCCCTGGCGAAATTATCATAAGATCTTTATCTCTTATAAATTCCTGCGTATGCCTGCCTAATTCGACCTTTATCTGTTTTGATTTTAATCTCAACGCATTGGCATGCGTTAATTCTGTATCACTATTATCAGTTACACTTACATCTGCACCTAAATCATAAAGTAAATTAGCACAAGCTAAACCAGAACGCCCTAGGCCAACGATGATGACTTTCTTGTTTTTATAATTTTCCGTATTTCTCACTTAATAAGCCCCACTACTTTCAATATAACGTAGGCTAAATACGAAAGGGGGAATAAGTTATGTCGCTTAGGTTATCTTTAATATAATGCTCTGTCAACTAAATAATACTACCATTCTAAATTTAAATATCAAAAAGCAAATATCAAAATGACAATAAATTTCAATGAA
>JAGUXE010000182.1 GCA_020061995.1 Ignavibacteriales bacterium
AGAGTCCATGGGGGATGCATCACAGATACGGAGATTTTACCCATGAGGCTGGCTTCAATACCTATTCGTTGAGGAGGCTGCTTGCTATGATTGGTTTTTCGGAGATTACATCACGAGAGGCTGGTCCGGTTGTGCGTGGCATGGCTTCGCATGGAAGATTTTTAATTTCGCTGGGGAGATATTTAATCTGGAAAGTTATTCGAGCTGGTTTGCTCATTTGGAACCTTGCCGAGGCAGGGAGCAAAGGGAGTGGAATTTATACCCGGATATTTCTTATTTCAGGAGTTAAAAGATGAGAATTCTTTATACTCACAAACCTGTAAAGATTACCAAAGAGGATAGAGTTAAGTTTGGAGGGTCGGTGGGTTTTATAGGCGCTTATGAGCGAGAAAGAGCTGAGTCAATTCTTTATCTTGCTAAGCAAGGTTTTGCTGTCCGAGTATGGGGTCAAGGTTGGAATAAAAAAAGCTGGTTATCCCATCCAAATATAAAGACTGAGAATATGCCTTTATGGGGAGATGACTATGCAAAGGCCATTTGTTCTTTTGATATTAATTTGCATTTTTTGCGAAAGATAAATCGAGATCAACAGACTACACGTAGTATTGAAATTCCCATGTCCGGCGGTCTTATGCTAACTACCCACAATAAGCATCTATCAGATTATTTTGAACTTGATAGAGATATATTTACTTTCAAAAACAAGGAGGAATGTTTAAGCCAAATACGCCGTCTTCTATCTGATGATGCTTTGTGTGATAAAGCAAGAAAAAGTGCAAGGGAAAGGGCATTGAAGGAGCATACATGGGAGCATAGGGCTATGTCTTTATTAGAAGTTGTAGGCTTTTTATAAAAATCAGCCAATATTTTTAAATGATAAGAAGAGTCTATTAAATGAATACATTGAAGTCTTATATAAGAAAAAGACCAAGGATTTACAGATTCTGCTTATTTATTTTTTATATGACGAGACCTTTATTCCCTTACAGAATTTTTCAAAATTTTATCAGATACTTAAAGTTCTGTATACATCTCGTAAGATACTTTAAAATGAAAAGTTCAGAACCTTTCAGGTTGCTAAATTTACGGCCCTGTCTGGAGGATTGGACAAAAGAAACTCAGGTGGATCGATACTACTTTTATCAGGAAACTTGGGCTGCAGAGAAGATTATTAAAAATACTCCAGAATTTCATGTAGATATTGGATCTACGGTATTGTTCGTTGGTATTTTGTCGAAAATCACCCGTATTTGCAGCATTGATATCCGACCTTTGCCTCTAACTCTTAAAAACATGGAATTTAAGAAAGGCTCTATCTTAGAACTTCCCTTTGAAGATGGTCAGATACACTCTCTTTCCAGTTTAAGTGTAATAGAGCATGTGGGGCTAGGAAGGTACGGCGATTCATTGGATACCTTAGGAACCTATAAAGCAGCAAAAGAATTATCGCGTGTCATTGGAAAAGGTGGGAACTTATACGTTTCTGTCCCGGTTGGTGAAAATTCTTTATATTTTAATGCACACAGGTCATTTGACCCTGAAGACTTTATCACAATGTTTAATGACTTTAAATTGATAGATACACTTTTTATATTAGATGACAGCCTTTGTACGCTTGATGAATTCATAAAAATGAATAGATTGCATGATATCGGCAGAATGACAATCGGCTGTTTTCATTTCCAGAAAGTTTGAATAAGTGAACCACAACAAAAATAAACCTATCTCCTCTCGTCGGAAAGGAGTCATCGCACTTATAGTTTCAAGTTATTCTTCTACCATTTTAGCAATAGTAAAAGGGATAGTATTAGTTCCTGTTTATCTACACTATATTGATGACAGGCTTTATGGGGCATGGCTTGCTACAGGAAGTATCGTTGCTTATTTCGGTCTTCTTGATTTTGGATTGAATGGTGTGTTGGTTCAGAGGATAGCATCTAATTACGGAAAGGAAGATATTGACAGATTAGGTTCGGTGTTAGGCACAGGAGTGATAATAGGCTTAGGTTTAAGCAGTGTTCCTCTCTTGTTGGGCATCTTAATTTCTCCATGGATAACAGATATAGTAAAAATTACAATTATTCAATCGAGCCAGTTAAGGCTCGCTTTTATCCTTGCTGCAGTTGGAGCTTCCCTGATGCTTACCATGTATTGTGTAGGTGGAGTGTTGATTGCTCTGCAACGTCAGATAGTGCATGGTACTGTGCTTTTTATTGGAGACATTCTGGGCATTGTGGCTATAGTCACAATGTTGATGTCAGGCTATGGTCTGATTGCTATCCCATTAGGTACTCTTGTGGGGGCGCTATTTTCAGCCTTAATAGATGGACTGTATTTATGGTGGTTTGTAAAAAAGAAACTGCCGCAGGTGTCTATTAGGTTTAACAGGGAAGAAGTTAAAGACCTGTGTTTTCATTCAGTATGGCAATTCGGTGCACGTTCTGCATCAACAGCATCAAGGGAATCTGATAACTTGATTGTAGCAGCCTTACTTGACCCCCGTCTTTGTACTATTTTGACTTTTACAAAAAAAGCATCTGACATATTGGCACAGATTGTTAAGTATATTGCAGGAGCTTTTTTGCCGGGTCTTTCCTATCTGCATGGAGAAGATGATAAAGTGAAGTTCAAAAAAATAACATTATTATTATTCAAAATAACATCCCTTTTTGGAATATGCCTTATGGGAAGTTTCCTTTTTTTAAATGAGGGATTCATTAAGCTATGGGTTGGCTCTAAATATTACGGTGGATTTGTTCTCACGAGCCTATTTTGCATTTATGGATTTTTTGTAATTTCGGCAACAACATTTTATAATGTTATTTTTGCAACGGGTGAAATGATTACTACTGCAAAGGCAAATCTGGCAGAAGCTTTTTTACGAATTCCACTCTGCATTGTTTTCGTATGGCTTTGGGGGATAAATGGCGCTGCCATAGCTGCTGTTGTTGCAATAATACCAACCGGCTTTTTAATGCAGATTAAAAGTTTTATAAGGATTTTAAACCTATCACAGCAAGACGTTTTAAATGCATTGAAGATTATAGGATTACAAATTTTTGTTGCATTTGCTGTGGGGCTTTCATTAAATGGTATCTTGAAACCTGATAGCATCATTAAATTCATCTCTTTTGGCGGACTTTATGTTTTTATTATATCGTTAATATGCATATACCTTGACAAGGATTTGCGTCTGAAGGTTTCAGATGGACGAAAAAGATTTTTTAACAAATATTTAGTAAAGGGACAAATATAATATATTTTTGTGGAAACATTTAACGACTATGATTTTCTGGCTAAATATGTCAGAAATGATAATATCTTATCAGTTCACCAATTGCTTGCCGCTGAGATTGTAACTGAATTACAAATCAAATCAGTTTTAGATATTGGAGGGGGGACACTGTTCGATAAACATATACCATATGTTCATTTGAAAAGTCTTTACTTTCCGGCCTTAGGGGTCACTAATGCATCCAAGGCGTACAAATCTTCATGAAATCAATTTAAAGTATGAATAACTATCGCAACTGGATATATGAAAAATATGCAAGCAATTTTAAAAACGGGACTCTCATATTCGATGAGAAAGACTCCCTATTATGGAGAAAAGGTTATAAATGGTGGTTTCGTAACTGGCTTCCTGTGAATAACGATGCGAAAATATTAGATGTTGCATGCGGAGGTGGAATGTTGCTCCATTATCTCAAAGATCTTGGTTACACAAATATTTTTGGTGTTGATATCAGTCCTGAACAGGTTGCTCTTTCAAAACAGGTTATCGAGAATGTTACATTAGGCAACGCTCTGGATTATCTGGAAGCTCACCATAACGAATATGACCTCATAGTAGGTTTGGATATTATAGAACATTTTTACAAAGACGAAGTAATGCGATTTTTAGATAATTGTTATTCTGCGCTAAAGAAGAATGGAAGACTGATTATGCAAATTCCAAATGCTGAAAGCCCTTTGGGGTTATCAATCAGATATGGTGATTTTACACATGAGGTCGGATTTACGCCCAATTGTTTACGAAAAATGCTAATGCTTGTTGGATTTACGGATATTCAAGGTTGCGAATGTGGCCCTGTCCCTATAA
>JAGUXE010000041.1 GCA_020061995.1 Ignavibacteriales bacterium
AATCATACTTCCTACAGGAGCATCAACATCAATACCAATCCCTATTGCTGCTGCCATTGGTTCAGCAACTAAATGAACTTCTTTCGCTCCGGCATGTTCAGCACTATCTCGAACAGCTCTTTTCTCAACCTCAGTAACACCGCTGGGAACTGCTACAACAATTCTGCGGCTGGTCATAAATCCTGCATTTACTCGTTTAATGAATGCTCTAATCATCCCTTCAGCAATCTCAAAATCAGCAATAACGCCATCCCGCATAGGTCTGGTAACTTTAATTTCTTTGTGTTCTTTTCCCTGCATCTCTTTAGCTTTATTACCAATAGCAATAATTTTTTTTGTGTTTTTATCAAAAGAAACTATTGAAGGTTCATTAAGAACAATCCCTTTTCCCTTAACATAAATAAGTGTATTAGCTGTCCCTAAATCCATCGCAATGTCTGAAGATATTAAATCAAAAAATCCCATAATTCCTCTTAATGTTTAAAGTGCCTTATACCTGTAAAAATCATCGAAATCCCATTGTTATTAGCTTCGTCGATAACTTCATTATCTCTGACTGAACCACCCGGCTGTATAACTGCACTAATTTTATTTTCTGCAAAAGCTTTGATCCCATCTGCAAATGGAAAAAATGCATCTGAAGCGACTACTGAATTTTCAAGATTAAATCCAAATTCTTTTGCTTTCATAATTGCAATTTTAACAGAGTCAATCCTTGAGACTTGACCGGCACCTATCCCAATAGTTTGCAAATCTTTAACTAAAACAATAGCATTTGATTTTACATGTTTTGTTATTGTCCAGGCAAATCTCAAATCATTTCTTTCTGAATCAATAGGTTCTTTTACTGTAACGGTTTTTAACTGGTTTTCAAAAATTTTATTATTACTTGATTGTGTTAAAACTCCCCCCGGTATAGATCGGAATGTAAGTTCATCACATTTTATATTTTTAATTTGTTTTAAAATTCTTCGGTCTTTTTTCTTCATCAGTATAGATAACGCTGAATCGGAGAACGAAGGAGCAACTACTACTTCTAAAAATATTTCATTTAGCTTTAGAGCAGTTTGCTCATCTACCTCTTCATTAAATGCAACTATACCTCCGAATGCAGAAACTGGATCTGATGATAATGCTTTTTCATAAGCAGTTACAACGGAGTTTGATAATGCAGCTCCACAAGGATTGTTATGTTTTATTATTGCACAAGCTATTCCATCAAAATCTTCAATAATTTGAACAGCGGCTACTAAATCGAGAATATTGTTGTATGATAACTCTTTCCCGTGTATAATTGAAAAGTACGAGAAAAAATCACCATAAACAGAAGCTGTTTGATGAGGATTTTCTCCATATCGCAAAGATTTAGTTTCGGGTAAATGAACTCTTAAATTTTTTTGAGGAAGATTAAATCTTTTTTCCAAAGTATTTGCAATGAATGTATCATATTCGGAAGTATGTGAGAAAGCTTCAACTGCCAATTTAGTATTTGTTTCTGATGATATTTTTCCGGAATTAAGTTCTTCAAGAAAAGTATCATATTGCTCTGGATTAGTTAAGACCGAAACTGAAATATGATTTTTAGCGGCAGCCCTAATTAAACTTGGTCCTCCAATATCAATGTTTTCGATAAGTTCTGAATCTGAGACATCAGCTTTTTCGGCTGTTTTTTTAAAAGGATATAAATTCACACAAACAATATCAATTGATCCAAAACCGAGTTCTTCCATCTGCGATACATCAGCATCAACATTTCTTCTAAATAAAATACCGCTAAATATTTTAGGGTGTAAAGTTTTTACTCTTCCATCAAACACTTCAGGTGAAGAGGTGTAATTACTTATTTCAATGCAATTCACATTATTTTTTAAAAGTAATTTAGCAGTATTTCCAGTGGCTAAAATCTGATAATTATTTAGGATGAGTGCTGAAGCTAATTCGACTATTTTGCTTTTATCAGAAACACTAATTAACGCATATTTATTCACAATGGTTCTCTTTATCAATCTTCAATTAAGACTCGATTGTCAATCATTTTAATTTTATTATCTGCAAATTTTGAGATAACATAAGGAAGTAATTCATGCTCAATACGCAATACATTTTTAGCTATATCTTCAGGTAATTGAGCTTTGGAAACATCGGTACATCTCTGTGCTATAATTTTTCCGTTATCAAAAATTTCATCAACAAAATGGACTGTTGCTCCGCTGACTTTCATTCCGGAATTAAAACATGCTTTATGGACATTGATTCCGTACATACCTTTTCCACCAAATAAAGGAAGTAACGCAGGATGTATATTAATAATTCTATCTTTAAACAATCTAACAATTTCAACCGGAACTAATTTCAGAAATCCGGCTAAAACTACTAAATCAATCTCCAAATCATTCAATAATTTCTTGACAGCTTGAAATGAAATATAGCCCGGGTTATCATTATCTGATACTGAATAAGCAGGGATTGAATTGGCAGCTGCAACCTCAAAAGCACCACACTTCTGTTTGTCACTAATAACAACTTTAACAATAACTTTATTTTTTAGTTGTTCGTTTGACAAAATGGCTTGGAGGTTTGATCCTCTACCCGAGACAAATACAGCTAAATTCAATTTTTCTCTACAAAATAAGGTTGAAAATTAGTTAATTACACAAAAATTGTCAATGAAAGGTTTCATTAATTAAAAATTTATGCGTCCTTTTTCGATTTAAGTCCCGAGATTAAGGACTTTAACTTATTTTCGTAGTCATAATTTGAATAACTTGAAGCTTTTTCCAGGTATTCAAAAAATCTTTTATCATTTTTTAATTCTATTGATGCACGTGCCAGATTAAAGTATGCATATGGCTGAATCCAGTTTTCTGTCCCGGGTTTCAGATGAATTGCCGATTGAGCATATTCTATACTTTCACTAAACTGTGATAAACAAAAATATGCTTCGCTCAACCAATAAGATGCTTCTGATTTAACTATTTGATCTTCACAATTTTCGAAGAGTTGTTTAAGTGAATCAACAGCTATATTATAGTTTTTAGCTTCAACCATATTTGAAAACCTAATCAAGCTCAATTCCTCACCTGTGAGTACTCTGGCAGAAAATATATTACCTCTTCTTTTTGCATAAGCATCATCATCGAGTGACAAATTACCCTCACTCGAAAGTTGGAAATACATTTTTGCCGATGGACGTTCCTCCAACATTTCATGACAAATTGCGAGCCTATAGTAGGCAATACCATTGTAATCATTATTTAAATTGGACGCTAAAAATTGTATGTAAAATTCTTTTGCTTTGTCAAAATGATTTCTTCGAAAACTGATGTCCCCAAGTAAAAAATAAGAATATGAGGTAATTTGTGGAAACTGTGATTTTTTTTCTTTAATTATTCTTTGCAATTGTTTTTCAGATTGAACAAGCTGCCGATCCTTTAAATCTGTAACAGCTGAAGAGTAAAGAAAAAGTAAATTACCCGGATAAGTTTGCGATAACTGTGATAAAATATTCCCGGATTTTTCAAACTCGTTAAAATATTCACTATATATTTGAGCCAAATAAAATTTAGCCTCAACTTTTGCAAATAATCCTTTTTCGGAAGTTATTGATAAGTATCGAAGTCCTTCTTCCTGATTACCGTTAAACCCAATCGTGCTCAGAGCCCACTTAAATGCTGAAGGAACTTTACTAAGAGCAAATTTAAATAACCCAAGTCCAAGAT
The DNA here is from genome assembly GCA_020061995.1 of Ignavibacteriales bacterium. Next base: position 3,720 of record JAGUXE010000041.1, read on the forward strand.
AAGCATCATAATTTTTATCATTCAGTTCAATGACTTCTGTTAAATATGAACTTGATTTTTTGCTTGCCCAAATCATATCTAAATATTTTTCAGCTTTACCGAAAGCTATTGAGCGATAACCATAACTACTACCTAAGACAAATTTGGCTAGCTCTACATTTTTAGTCTCATTAAGAATGAAATTAGATTTTTCAATCGCTAAATCAGAATAAGACAAAAACTTTTCTAAATCCTTTTTATCTGAATTGCCAATATAATTCCATAAATAAATCGTTGATTTATAATGATAGCCTCTAGGATCATTCGGATATTTCTTAATGAGACTTGAAAAAGACTTCTCGGCAGCCTCAATTTGAAAATTATAAGAAAGATTCAAACCCTCTCGGATAAGGCTTTCAATTTTTTGATTATCCGCAGAAGTATTATTTACGCTGAGGAGAGTGAATATTGCGAAAAGAATAATGGAGTATTTTTTTTGTAACATCAATTATTCTTTTCTCTTTTTTCTAAAGAATAATCGAGTGATGCTTTAATAAAATCTCGAAATAATGGATGAGCTTTTGTTGCACGCGATTTTAATTCCGGATGAAATTGACATCCCAAAAACCATCTATGTTCAGGTATTTCAATTATCTCAACGAGTGTTTTATCAGGCGATAAACCGCTGAATATCATGCCATTTTTTACTAACTGACCACGAAACTTATTATTAACTTCATAACGGTGTCTATGTCTCTCAGTTATATAATCTTTTTTATAAGCTTCCATTGCCTTAGTATTTTTTTCAAGGATACATGGATAAGCACCAAGCCGCATAGTTCCACCAATATTCTTCAAATTTTTTTGATCTGTCATTAAGTCGATTACGCTATATCTGTTTTTCTTAAATTCAGATGAATGAGCATTTTTAATACCTGCAACATTTCTTGCATATTCAATAACAGCACATTGAAGACCCAGACAAATACCGAAAAATGGTATATTGTTTTCTCGAGCATACTTTATAGCGTTAATTTTACCTTCAACTCCCCTTTCGCCAAAACCACCGGGGACAAGTAAACCATCTATCCCATTTAGTAACAATGCAGGATCACTACTTTCACAATCTTCAGCTTTTACAAGACGAATTGAAACTTTTGTATCATTCTCAGCACCTGCATGAATAAAGGATTCCATAATGCTTTTATATGCGTCAAGATGATCGACGTATTTTCCGCAAACTCCAATTTCAATAGTATTCTTAGGGCTTTTTAGTTTTTTGAAAAATACATCCCATCCTTCAAATTGAATTTTTTGCTCTGGTAAGCCGAGTCTTTTCAAAACAAACTGGTCTACTTTTTCTTTATAAAAGACTAATGGTACTTCATAAATAGAAGAACAATCGTAAGCTGATACAACAGCTTTTGAATCGACATTACAAAAAAGAGCAATTTTATCTTTGATTTCCTGACTCAATTTAATTTCAGAACGACAAATCAATAAATCAGGTTGAATACCCAACTCAAGCAAATTTTTTACACTATGTTGTGTCGGTTTAGTTTTAACTTCTCCTGCAGATGGAATAAAAGGGACTAAAGTAACATGAATTGCTAAGGCGTTCTTTTTACCAACATGAAGCATCAATTGACGCATGGCTTCAATAAAGGGTAAGCTCTCAATATCACCAACAGTACCGCCGATTTCAGTTATAATGATATCATATTCATCCGATTCACTTAACTTTTTCATTCGGTTTTTAATTTCATCGGTAATATGAGGAATGACCTGAACCGTAGCCCCAAGAAAATCACCGCGACGTTCTTTCGATATTACGTCAAAGTAGACTTGCCCTGTTGTAGTATTATTTGCTCGGGTCATGTTAACGTCAAGAAAACGCTCATAATGCCCAAGATCCAAATCAGTTTCAGCACCGTCATCAGTTACATAAACTTCACCATGTTGAAATGGGTTCATAGTCCCAGGATCAACATTTATGTACGGATCAAACTTTTGTATTGTGACTCTGAAACCGCGTTTTTTAAGGAGTAGCCCAAGAGATGAGGCAGCAATTCCTTTACCAAGTGAAGAAACAACACCGCCTGTAACGAAGATAAATTTAACTTTTTGCTTTAAAGACATATTATTTTTTTGCCCTCAAATATAGAGGCATTTTAGTTAACTAACAATTTATAAGTATAAAAAAAAACTCGAATACCAGTAAATATTTTGGTATTCGAGTTAAATGGGTATGTTATGATCTAAGTGGTAGATTTAACTTTTTCAACAAGCCATGAATAAGGGACAGATTTCGGTCTTGTAATCGGTTTTAATTTTGCGCGATTAACTACAGCTTGTGCGGACAAACCAAGCACTCTCGAAAGTGCAAATATTACAGTATAATATGATAATTCTTTTATTCCATAATGATATAATAAAGCGCCACTACCGGCATCAACATTTGGCCATGGATCTTTTATTTTTTCGATATGCTTTAATATTTCAGGAACAACTTCGAAAGTTTGTACAACTGTTTGGAATATTGGATTCTCACTGCAATATTTTTTACCAAATTCTAGGAAAGCATCAAATCTTGGATCTACAATTCTTAACACAGCGTGACCATATCCGGGAATTACTTTACCGGTTTTTAGAGTTTCGGTAACATACTCAGTTATCTGTTCTTTTGTAGGAGTACCATTAAACCGTTCTACAGTATCAGCAATCCATTTTATGCATTCTTGATTAGCTAAACCATGGAGCGGACCTGCTAATCCATTCAAACCGGCAGAAACAGAATAATAAAGATCGGAAAGTGCCGAATTAACAACTATTGTGGTCATTGCACTAACGTTTCCAGCTTCGTGATCAGAATGTAGAACAAGGAATAATTTCATTAATTCGTAGAATCCGTTAGGAGCATCTTCCATACCTAGCATATGTACATAATCCCCAGTAAAATCCATATCAGCAACCGGAGCAATTAGTTCGCCTTTATTAAAACGCATTCTATAAATACCTGCAGCAATCCCGGGGAGTCTACCAATAAGATTAAATGAATCTTCTAAAGTATATTTCCAATAATCATTCTTTTTCATCCCTTCATCATAATGCTTTGCGAATACAGATTCTCTTTGCATAACTAAAATAGCTGTATTAAGCATTACCATTGGATGGGTATCAGGAGGAAGAGCACGAAGCACATCCCAGACATAACCGGGAACTTCCTTATTCTCTTTTATGTGGGAAGAAAATTCTACTAATTCTTCATCTGTAGGTAAATCACCGGTTAGTAAGAGATAAAAAATTTCTTCAGGTGATTTTTGTGTTAATTCTCTTAAAGGTCTCCCTCTAATTATTAGTCCCTTATCATTAGGAACTTCTGAGGTATCACACAATAGCGAGATAACACCCCGCATACCACCATACATTTGAGCAATGGTAACATCTGAGACTTTAAAGTTACCGTGATCTTTTAACATCGCAGTACCTTCAGCTCGCCAAAGTTCAACTTTTTGACCAAGTTTTTCGTAGATAGGAAGCATAACTGAACCCCTTATATTATAAAAGGAAATAA
>JAGUXE010000207.1 GCA_020061995.1 Ignavibacteriales bacterium
CATTGTTGTTACAGCTATTTTATATTTTGCACCTTTTTGTGCATAACCAATCTCGGCTTCAACATTTAAAAAAGATAAAAAGGAAATATCAGCAAATGCCCTTGCTGTAATTCCAGAATTATTTTCCCAATCAAGTTTTACATTCATTGAAGGATCATATTCCCAACTATGATTAGTTAAACCCCAACCAATTTTAACACCATAGCCATCTAGTGATTGACCATAGTTCAGAATATTTAATAAAATCAAGAAAAGAATTAGAAATAACTTTTTCATACTTTGTTTTCCATTTAAGTGTATAACAGCAAGTTGTGTTAAAAAACAAACACCGATTTAATTAGTATTTATAGATTTCCGTTCTCGTTTTAGTTGACCAAAACGAGTTGTTAATTATTAAAACTCTCAACACCCAAAGTGACGAATTGCTTCTCCTCTAAAATCATTTTCTTTTTCATGATGACATCTCCATTTAATATTGTATTTATAAACACTCCCAAAATTCGGAAATCTCATAAATTAATTTTTCGTCTGTTTTCAACATACGTACTTGCGTTTAGCCCGCCGCCAATAACAAGACTGCCGAATGAAACCACAACTGCCGATGATTAAGCAAACCGTGCTTATCTTTTTTTGCAAGCACGATTTGCAAATTAATTAGTTTAGTATGAACACTTTGAACAAGTTAGCCGAAACGGAACGACTAACTTTATAATTTCAAAAATGCCAAATGCGAAAACGGCGTCCGCTTGATTGGCAGGTTAGTCAGTTACCTTATAACTCTAGAAATAAACTCAATAAATTTATTTTCCGCTTTATAAATTACAACGCTATCAACTGATACATATTCAAGTTTTGGCGATGTTTCCACTCCAGCAACAGTATTACTCTTCGCAAGAGCTTTAAAATATTTGTTTCTTGTAGAGTACCATACATAAACTGAATCGTTATCTTGATATGTTTGTTTTATTACGTTAGCTTTTTGATTATAGCTCCCATATGAGACAAACATTTTAAGCTTAATTGAATCAATTAAAGATTGGTCATTTTCAATAGTGTAAGGAACATCTTCTTTTATTATTGAAATAAGCACTAATTGTTCGAGTATTATAATGGAAGTATCAGGAATGAAATTAAAAACAACTTCATCGTTAAATGTTCCTTCATAATATTCGCCAAAATTATCAGCATCTTCTGAACAAGAAGAAAAGAATAATGAAACCGCGATAAAGAATAGCGTGGCTATAATTTTATATATTTTCATATTTAACTCAGAACTTAGATTAAATGTTACTGCATAACTATTAACTGAGCCGATTGACATCGGCTATTTATTGTAACATTAGCACGAAACACCGTTAGGGCTAAAACTCTTATTAAAATTTACTCCAATCACTTTAACTTACTTAACAAAATAACTTATTGAAATTCACAATCTATTACTACCATCTCAAAACAAGAAAACTAATTCTTACTAAAAAACCATATTCTCTAATCGTCTAATCGGTTATTATCAACACAACTAATTTTCATTTCTATTCCAACATATATGATTAGAGATGCATGATGCAATACAATTTAGTTTTGAATATTTTGTGAAGTAACATAGAGCAGATGAACCACTGACATTATCAGTAGTTTCATTACCCCAATATGTAAATCCGTTTCCGGTGGAAGCACTGAAGAAGTAAAACAAATAAAACCCCTTCAATAAAAGAATGCAAAAAATATTAAAGCAAAAACACTTTAATTCTTGTGGATGTAAATTAGAACACTATTAGAGTCAATGTCAAGTGTTGGCCATCACACGGACAATATTTTTCATTTACTCCCATTTTACTATCTTTGAAAAAATAAATAAGAGAAAACAGACCTATGTTACGCATCGGCACATGCAGTTGGAAATATGACTCTTGGAAAGGATTAGTTTATCCCGAACTTGATAAGATTAATTTCTTAGAAGAATACTCTAAACATTTTAACACCGTTGAAATCGACCAATGGTTCTGGTCACTCTTTGATTCCGGTAAAGTAGTACTTCCGAAAACTTCAGTAGCCTTTAACTATGCAGAAAGTGTCCCGGATGATTTTAAGTTCACCATAAAAATGCCGAACAGTCTCACTCTCACTCATTATTACAAGTCAGACAAACCAAACGCAAACTTTCTTAATCCCGAACTCCACGATGCTTTTCTTCATGCTATAGAACCGCTGCATGCGAAGATTGGGGTTCTTATGTTTCAGTTTGAATATCTCAACAAGCAGAAAATGAGTAACATAAATCAATTCTTAGAGAAGATACATTCCTTTGTTGATAAAGCTGATAAACGTTTTAAGATTGGAATAGAAACCAGAAACCCCAACTACCTAACAAAGCCATTCTTTGAAATGCTGAAAGAGCTTAATCTCTCTATGGTTTTTTTGGAAGGTTATTACATGCCACCTATTGTTGAAGTGTATAATCAGCATAAAGAAGAAATTACCTCTCCCATAGTAATCCGTTTACACGGACCCGACAGAAGCGGTATAGAAGAAAAGACAAAAGGAAGTTGGAATCAGATAGTTGAACCGAAAGATGAATCACTGATAAAAATAATTGAAATGATTAGAGATTTACAAGCAAAAGAAATCGGCACCTATGTAAACGTCAATAACCATTTCGAAGGCTCTGCTCCATTAACAATTAACAAAATTATAAATGGACTAAAAGGTAATAGCTAATCTTCGTGACTTAAAATAAATTATTCCTCAACCTCATCACACCCTATCAAATAAAACTCCTCACCACAATTCGGTATAAGAAAAACATACTAACCAAAACAAGGAGTTACTATGTCTTTCACAATCGGCTGCGATCCGGATTTTTTTATATAAAAAATGGTATAAGAATTATGAAGAGAAGGTTACTCCTTTTCTTCCTTAATTTTCCCGCCATATCCCTACCGAAACGACCAATCTAACCACCACGTTTCATTGTTCATAATTTCAATAACAATTGGAGAGCAATATGAACTGGACAGAATTGTACCCAATTGTAAAAGACCAAGCCTACTGCGCAGTGATGCGATACGATCCAAGACGTGCGGATAAACTGCAAGAATTAATCTGTCAAGCATACCAGCTTTTCAAATCCAATGTTGATAAAGGAAAACCGATTAACAAAAACCACTTCAAGCAATTTATCACCAAGAGAAGTCGTGAAGTCGATTTCAGATCAATTTGTCCAAAGGGAACTGGTGGAACAAGCGCTCTTGATCCATTAAGTTTTGTTAATCGTCGTTCAACTTCACCTATTACCCTTTTAGAATTCAATGATTGGATTACATTCAATCCTAAGTCAAAAGAATTAGTTGAAGCTAATATGGCTTTTGGTGTTGATTATAAAAACTGGCTTGATAAATTGAGTGATATGCACAAAAGAATTCTCGAGTATCTAATCCAAGGATTCACAGTCACAAACATCGCTAAGATACTTAACGAAAAGACTACCAAGATCAGACAAATCATAAAAGAATTACGGCAGAATTTTATCCGCTGCTTTCATGCAAAACCACTACACGCTTGATACCTTTTACAATTACAAACGAGAAGCTTCATGCTTTTCGTTACATTAAATCTTATTAACATTCCTCTTTCCTTTAGATACCGAATTCAATACATCTCACGCCTCCCGAATAAGACTGGGCGTTAATTAAAACTTTTTGTTGCCACGCAGCCTCGATCTATTTTATACCATTGTAAGTTGATCAATAATCCAATAGGAATTTAGGCGAGAGATTCAAAATGAAATTATTTCAATTTCATCGATTATAGAAAAATCCTTTTGATTGAGGGTTGCGATTTTCTTGATGTTATTTGCAAGCGCAATACTAACAATTTCGTAATCGTGAATTTTTAAGCCTTGAGGTGAATATTTTTTTAGTAGTTTTCGAAATAGTAAGTTCGATTTTTCATCGGGATACAAAACCGTAAAAGCAGCTTGGAAATCGTCCGTTATCTTAAGAGCTTCAGATATTGATATACTGGCATTTGGCAATCTTGTTACAACGGCTAAGAATTCAGAAATATTTTTAGAAGTAGTAAATAATTTAAGGTTATCACTATAGAGCCACCTCTGTACGGAATGAAAATATTTTGAATCTTCATCAATCGCATAGATCAATACATTTGTATCGATTAATAAATTATTCATAAGCCTTTTCACGGGCATTTATGTTGTCATACTGTCCTAATAATTTATAAGTTTTTATTTTTTTTTGATCAGTTTTTACAGATTTGAGACGGCTGATAAACTTATAAACTTTTTCCAGAAGGTCATCCGGCAATGTGTCAATTTCTCTTTTAATTCTATTCTTAGTCAACATGACTTCCTCATAAATTCATAATTAATTTTGTGCAATATAATCCTACTTCATTAAAGATTCAATTTCATTCATTCCTTGAAGAATTAGTATTGAACTATAGCAAGTAACTATGTTCAATAAATATTTTTCAAATATTTTGGTAAAAGAAAAGTAAGAAAGGAGAAGTAAGCTTTGTTTGTCATAACGACCTCCGTAAAAAAATGAAGACTCCCACTCTTCATTTTTAGCCTAAATAGACAAAACAAAAAAATCCCATAAAAAAAACAAAACCCGAATACCCATTACAAAACTGATTGAGCTCGATAGACTAGGGTACCATATTGGCATGGGGCGGGTTATATAAAAACCGGCAAAAAACGAGTTTGGGTTGGTTTTTAATCTGATGGCTAATCAATGTAATGCCCCACAAAAACAATATAAGATAAAGACAAAAAGCGTTTAGAAAATTCAAGCGACAATTAGGTAATTAATTAGTTTTCAAATTCAATAGGCGCTTAATGACAGCTTCACGTGCTTGAGGTTACTCTATTATTATTTCTTCGGCATTCTTATCGTCATTAAACAATTGCTATATATACTTCGGGCATTCTTCTTTGAACTTTTTAAAATTTTCTATTTACAGTTTATGGAGCAATTCTAATACAGTAAATTAAAATTGATTTTTTGATTCTCATAAATAAATCATTTTTATAACTATAGTTTTGTTTTCATTTAAGTCGAAGCTGGCTCCATTAAAAGATGGAATGTTTGTTAAACCGATTGATTGATAATTCGAAAAGCCAATTCCTTCAACAGGCAAAAAAAAACCTTTATCTATTTTACCATTCATATTCTCATCATGTATAATTTTCACTGCATATTTCCCTTTTGGAATTTGAGTAAAAGTAACATCCGAAAAGTTGTTCGTAATTTTTCCGATTATGATTTTATAGTAACTCTTAAGTTCTTTATCCGGAAAAGAACCTTCTCTATCATATAGGAGGAAGATAACCTCTCCCTTGTTGCTGCGAAACTTATTCACTTCGATTTTCAGATCAATATTTTCTGTCTCTTGATATATCATGCCAATCGCGAAAAAAAACACGACACTATAAAGTAATATTTTCATTGGTTTGGGCTTTCGATTTTCTTTTGAAATTTTTCTTTCAACGAATCAACCGTGTCGTAGACTACAGGAACTAAATAAACTGTCAATATCAATGAGGAGAGTAATCCGCCGATAATTACCCAAGCTAAACCATTCTTCCATTCTGCGGCTGTACCCGTTGCAAGTGCTATAGGCAGCATACCGAATACCATTGAAAGTGTTGTCATCAGTATCGGACGCATTCGTCCTTTGCCTGCAAGAATCAATGCTTCTTTATAATGTGTCCCTTTTGCTTTTAATTGATTGGTGTAATCAACAATAAGTATTGCATTCTTAACAACTAATCCCATCAACATAATTAAACCAAGTAATGCGAATAAACTTATATGATTTAAAGATAAATTCAACGCTAAGAACGCACCAATAACTGCTACTGGTATTGAAAATATTACAACGAATGGATAGATATAACTATCATACAATGCAACCATAATAAGGTAAATAAGAATAAAGGAAATAAACAGAACCGACCCCATAGCACTGAAACTATCTTGCTGTCTTTTAATATCACCCTCCCAACTCATTTGTATTCCTGTGGGGAAAGGATTATTAGCGACATAAGCAATAACATCATCGGCAACAGTGCCCGACGGTCTTCCTAATGCGTCGGCGGTAAGAGTGACTGCTGGTTGTCTGTCCTTTCTTTCAAGCAACGAAGGTGAATTATCCTGTTCAACGGAAGCAAATTGCGATACCTCAATGGGTAAGCCCATCGGGTTTATGATGGTAAGATTTTGTACATCTTCAAAATTTCTGCGGTTGAATTCATTCAAATAAATCCGCACTGGATATTCAATTCCTTCCGAAGAAAATGTTGCATCATCATTCCCGGTGAAAGCAGTTCTTAAGTTCAAACCTACATAGGCAGTTGATAAACCTAATCTCTGCATTTTGTCTTTATCGGGAACAACTATAAATTCCGGGCTCCCGGCTTCTACAGATAATCTAACATTATCCGCTCCGGGAATATTTTCAATAACAGATTTCAATTCGCTTGCAGATTTCATCACTTGATTTGAGTTAGCGCCACTTAGTGTTAATTCAATTGGTGCAGAACGAGGAACTAAACCGAGAGCCATCATCGAATAATTGATTCCTGGAAATTCAGATTTCAATTCTTCTCTGAGTTTTCTCATAAATTTTTGAGTTGGGATTTTTTTTAGATTATTCTCTGCTAATTCATCCTTCGTGATTCGTACTTGAATTGTAAATTCTGTTTTGTTTGCTGAACCAACCCCCAAACTACCCATTCCTGTGCTTGGACCTCCAATGTTGCTGAATACAGTTAACACTTCCGGTTGCTGAAGTATGTATGTCTCAATTTGCTGTGCAATTAAATGATTCTGTTGGATGGAAGTGAATTTGTCAAACTCTAAAGTTAATCTGAATTTGCCCTGATCTCCGGTTGCGATAAGTTCTTTTCCAATTATTCCCTGACTTGTAACAATTAGTGTCAATGCGAAAAGCAGAATGACAATTCCTGAAAAAATTATTTTATGTTTTAAAACCCACTCCAATTGTTTTCCATACCATTCGATAAATCGGTCTAACTGATGTTCAAACCAAAGCAAAAAGCGGTTGAAGAAATTTGTAGGTTGTAAATTCTCTTTCCTACCAATTCGTGAAGCTATCCAAGGGGTTAAGGTAAATCCGACTAACAAACTTGTTAGAGTAGATGTTACAACAACAATCGAAAATTGTTTGAGCATGTCGGCAACAAACAATTGTAAAAATAAAATTGGTAAAAACACTACGACATCAACAAGTGTAATTGACAAAGCTGAAAAACCAATTTCCATTCTACCATCAAAAGCCGCTTTGCGTTTTTCCTTTCCCATATCTAAATGGCGCTGGATATTTTCAAGCACAACTGTAGAATCATCAACTAAAATTCCGATGATTAAAGACATCGCAAGAAGTGTCATTAAATTTAATGTGTAACCTAAAAACCACATTACAGCGAAACCGGTAATCAATGAAGTTGGAATAGCAATAATAACAATTAGTGAATTTCTGAAACTTCGCAGAAAAAGAAGCATTACTAACGAAACTAATATTACAGCTAAAATTAAATCGTACACAACTGAATTAACGGCAGCGATGGTAGTGTCGGTGTTATCATCGGCTATAACAAATTTCACATTAGAAGCAGCAGTTTGATTTTCGATTGTCTTAAGTTTTTCGCGAACTAATCTTGAAACATCAACTGCATTCGCATCCCCTTGTTTTTTCAGCATAAGCCCAATGCCGTTTTTTCCATTGTATCGACTGTAGGAAGTTATTTCCTTCACACCATCAACTACATCGGAAACATCTTTAACATAAACCGGGCTGCCTTGAATAGGCATAACAATCTGCACATTTTTAATTGCATCTATTGTTGTGAATTTACCTGTTAGCCTAACTGAATTGCTCTCATGTTCGGTTTGAACTTTTCCCGCTGGCAAATCCAATCCTGAACGGTTGATTGCTTCCACAACCTGGTTCAATGAAACCTTATAAAGCTTTAATTTATCATTATCCACTTTTACTTGAATTTCTCTTTCTTCACCACCTAAAATTGTAATCTCTGCGACACCTTTTAACTGTTGGATCTGAGGCAGATAATCATCTTTCAATTTTTGATAAAATTCAGTTGAAGAGAAATTACTTGTCGCACTAATCGACATCATTGGAAGATCGTTCGGAGAGACTTTTGTCATTACCGGACTGAAAATATCCGCCGGTAAATCATTGCGAACATTGTCAATCAAGCGTTGTGCATCTTGCATTGCTTTATCCACATCTGTTCCATATTTCAAATTTGATATGATGATTGAAGCATTTGGCAAGGACTTTGTAACGAGATAATCAACCCCTTCTAAGTTTGATAGAGCATCCTCTATTTTTCTCGATACCGCAGTTTCAACTTCCCCCGGATCTGCGCCTGGATAGATAGTTTTAATAACTATCACAGGTTGATTAAAGTCGGGCATCAACTCATAACTTAAATTGTTATAACCGATTATTCCCAATAATGTAAACACACCGAAGAGTACAATTATCAGTGATGGGCGTTTGATTGATATTTCTGTTAAGTTCATTTTATTCTATTTCATTTAATTTTTTAGAAAGGCATATTTTGTGCTGAATTAAAGTTGGGGAAGATGTTTTTGGCATTCTAATTTTTCTCAACCAAAACATTTGCGCCGTCATAAAGATTTATAAATCCATCCGTAACAATTATATCTCCATCACTCAATCCGCTTGATACTACAACTTTATTTTTAACTCTTCTCGCAATAGTAATATACTGCAATGTGGCTTTCCCGTTTTTAACTAAAAAGACTTGCGGTTGTTTTGAAGATCCAACGACCACCGACGCAGATATCGTAATACCTTTCTCCTTCATTTCATTTATTTGGTTAACCTTTCCAAACATACCCGATTTTATTTTTGAATCACTTGTATTGATTACGATAAAATGAATCGGAAAACTATTCCCCATATTTGCTTTGCTTCCTATCATGTTTATTCTACTGCTTAGAATTAATTCGGGATATGAATCAACAGTGATTTCGCATGAATTATTAATTTGGAATTTGCTCAGATCATTTTCAGAAACATTAACCGAAAATCTTAATTTAGAAATATCTGTAATTTGAAGCAGTGGAATACCCGGCGCGGCAAACGCACCTTCTTCAGTCAGTTTAGCTGTAACAATACCGCTGAACGGTGCTTTGATTATTGATTTATTTAACTGCTCGAGTAATGTTGCTTTTTGCACATTTGCAGATTTCAAACCAAGTTTTGCTTTTTCCAATTGAACACCCTGAATAGCATCTGCGCTTGCTAAGATGATAAAGCGATCTACATCTGCTTCCAATCCTTCAATTTGTACCTCAATATTTTGAAGCTGCAGTTTCAACAATGAATTATCTAATTGAATTAATGCTTCTCCTATACGTACGTAACTTCCAAGATCAACAAGCATCTTGTTAACCTTGCCTTGTATTTCTGAACTTATTTTTGTCTCCTTGTTCGGTTCAAATGTCCCAGAAAAGGAAGATTCGATATTCACATTATCATATTTTACAGTATCCGCTTTAACATTCACAGGCTGTTCTTTATCGTGCCGATAAATTCTTTCTTCAGAGATTTCCTTATTGCTCATCAGTTTAATTATTACAATGGCAATCAGGACAATTGCTAACAGTGAGAGAAGAATTTTTTTTCTATTTATATTTTTCATATTCATCTTAATTTTAATTTATATTTAATTATTTCTGATTGAACTTATATTTCCGGTTAGTTTTTTCAGTTCTAAATCTGCTTTAAGAAAATCAACAATAGAGTTTAGATATGATTGTTGAGCCTCACGCAAAGCGTTATCTGCCAGCAATACGTCTGTTAAGTTTGCAGTTCCTTGTTTTTGTTGAAGTACAGTTTGCTGATAGATGGTTTGTGCAAGTTTAATTTGTTCTTCTATTGTCGGCACAGAATTTTGCGCAATAGTTCGTTGTAATTTTGCATTATCGATTTGCATTTTATTTTGCTCTATTAGCAAAGTTGTTTGCAATTCATTGTTTTGCAGTTCGATTGTTTTCTGATTGATCTTCCGGTGTGTTATTGTTCCATTAAATAGCGGAAAAGAAAATTGTACTCCTACAAATCCAATCGGAAAGAATTTCAAAAAATCATTTGGCTGTTTGTCATAACCAAAACCGGTTGTGCCATAAGTTCCAATGAGAGAAAGTGATGGGAGTCGAGAATATTTTAACGTGCTGAGTTCACTTGATATTAGTTTGTGTTGTGTAGTTACCAAACGAATATCTATTGTTGAAGAATTGATATACTCAAACGGATTTTGATATTCGATGTTTGTATCAACCGTCAGATTTTCTTCGATGGAAATCCCCATCGCAAATTTAAGCGCATTTAAAACCTGCTCATATTTACTCTTTATATTTTCTTTTTGTGTTGCTAATTGAGTTACTTGCAATTGAACTTTGCTGACATCAGTTCCCTTTGCCAAAAGATGTTCATTTAATAATTTAATGTTTTCCAGCAGAAATGTTGCATTAGAAAGATTACCATCGATGAACGCCAATTGATGATGTAGAATTTGAGCGTTGAAAAAAAGATTTGAAATTTCAAAAAAAACTTGCTCTTCAGTTTTATGATACTGCAGTTCCGATAGTTCAGACGCAATTTTTGTCGTTTGAATCGCTCCATAAATATTCGGATTGTAAAGTGGCATCGTAAATTGTAATGTAGTATTGATATTGTGTGGAACACCAAACTGTGCTTCTTTAAATTTTCCTTCTTGACCGCCAAATACAGATAAGGGCATCAATTGATAAGGAAGGTTTGTAAAGTATTTGTAGTCGGCATTCAAATTGATTTTGGGAATCAGATTCGCTACAGCCTCTTTTTCTCTCTGCTCTGCCAAAGCTATATTATTTTTATTCATTTGCAGATTTATATTGCGAACCTGCGCCGTATCAATGCACTGCTTAAGCGTCCATACTTGTGCATTCATCGTTTGACCTGCGAACAAAATCAGTAGCAGAAAAAATAATTGTTTGTTATTGTTAATTATGTTCATAATCGTGATGTTTTTTCATTGGAAATATTTATTAAATGTCGAAAATGATTCTCTGATCTGCTCAAAATGCTTTGTGCTTTCAGCATCATCTTGGGCAGAAGCAAGTTCTTTCACTAAATCCATATATGGAAGAAGCCATTTATGAAGCTCTTCATGAGCTTTACCTTCCATTGTACATGAAGATGTAAGAAGATCAATGTTCGTCTGCAGTTTCTGGGCGATTGATTTATAATTCTTTTGCTCAGCAAAAACGAATCTATTTACATCATTTTCCATGTTGCGTATAATCAAAAGCATCTCACTGACAACTTTCCATTTATCGCCATCATTAAATTCAATTGATTCAAATTTAGCATCGTGTTGATGTTCTTTATGAGTTGTCATATTTACTTGTTCTTTGTTCTTTTCTTCGGAATTATTTCCGCAGCCAAATATCAATAGACTGAAAACAATTAAGGAAGCAGCCACTGTTTTATTCATATAAATTTTCTCCAGCTAGTATTGGTTTATATGTTTACAATTGTTTTTCTTCTTGTAATCATGAAATAAGAAATAGTTGTGAATAGGAGCGTAACAGAAATTCTAAAAATTAATGCGCCTACCGTTTTTGTTTCATAATCGCCACCTGCGTTTATGTGATAGAACAGACCAAGCAAAGTAATTATTAAAATTATAACAGACGTACCCAATAAATTTGTTGTCCATTTTTTTGATAGTGCAAATCCATAAGCGGATAGTAGATAAATGATGCTTGCTAAAAAGTTTGCCCAGACAACAAACAAAACATAATTCCCTTCCTTCTCTCTCATCCCAAACCAATCGAAGATAACCGAGGCGCTGAGGAAGAGTGTCAGTAGCCCGAAGCCTGCTATGATCGTTGATAATATATATCTTAGTCCATTTTTCATTGTTTGCTTTCTTTTGAGAAATAATTATTTTTTCGACAATTCAAATATTTTCATTTTTTTTCGTGAAGTCCAATTTTGACTAACTGTAATTCTTAATGGGCATTATGATTCATTAAAACAATGGGCATTGTTAATCCGTGTAAAAATATCTTGACTTGATGTGTTGAGTCAAATAGCTTACTCAACCATACCTCCAAGCCCGTGTTTTTTTTGTTGCATTGGAAATTGAACTGAAACTATTTTGTAAAACTTTTCAATTTGTTCGGGTGTCAACACTTCTTTGAATTTATAAAAATGTTGAACAATCCATCTTTGCGTTTCAAGTTGAAGGGTACTGAACTGCTGAAGAATATTTTCTAACTTTTGAGTGTCGGTTGTTGGTGTCTGCCATATTTCAAATAGCATTTCATTGCGGAGAGAATTAAACCTTGCATCAAGTGTATCTAGCCTAAAATGGAACTCTTTCATAAACATTCCGAATTGCTTGACTTGTTCCGTAGATAGTTTCAATTCTTCTTTCATTACTACAAGTCTTTTTTCTCTTATTTCACTCATAGATAAACTATTTCCCGAATTCCATTTTAAGTAAATAATCGTTCCAAGCGATGAAAGATTTATTAGTGTAATTAAAGCAATAATGTAGAACGTATATTTTTTCTTCATTTCGAACCTCTTCCCAAATTTCCAGTTACCAAAATCTCTTTTGCGAGACTTCCAGGCGGCACGGCCTCAAAGTAGCTCAATCCAAAATCATCACTGATATTTTCAATTTGAGCGACAGAATTTATTGATGTGAAACTTTGTAAACTTATTATGTAGCCAAATCTCGATCCGATAAAAATTGATACTGCGATCATACCAATCTTTATTGCGGATTCAAACAACAGTTTGGCATCAACCAGCTTATTTATGAAAAGAGGTCGCACGGTTTCTTTTTCCAACCTATTTTTTAATTCATACCAAAGCTTAGGTGATGGAATAGGTTGTTCAAAATTACTTTCCTGACCCCAGATTTCCGAAACTTCACGAAATAGCTTTTTACAATGTGCACATTCATTTAAGTGCTGATCTATCGCTGATTTATCACTCGCAGATAAATCACCGTCAAAATAAAGCAGAAATTTTTTTTGAATTTTATTGTGATTCATAACTTTACCTTTTCTAATATGATAAGACAATTAGGAAACATATTTCCTGCGGTCATTGGAATATTTTTTTGTAGTTAATTAATTTTATTGATAGACTTTGTTTTGCACGAACTAGAAGCGATTCGACAGATGAATTACTAATTCCCATTACTTTTGATATTTCTTTATATGACAGCTCTTCATAGCGGGATAAAATTATTGCAGTCTTTTGCTTAGTCGGAAGGGAATTAATTGCTTTCTGGACTATTTGCTGTATTTCCGCTTTTTCCAAATTTGTCTCTGGTGTCATATCATCAACAGCCATTTCAGTTTCCCCTTTTTCGTCTTCCCAAAAATTTAGTGATAAAAAGTTGATAGTCTTTTTTCTTCTAGATTTGTTGATGCAAACGTTTACGGCGATACGGTAAATCCAAGTTGATAGCTTAGAATCTTCTCGGAAAGAAGTGATTGAATTGAATAATTTTATGAATACATCTTGAATCGCATCCTCAGCATCTTCTTTATTCGTCGTCATTCGAAAACAGACGCTATAAACCATTCGAGCATATTGATCATAAACATATTTGTATATGAACTCATCGCCGTTTTTAAGGTGTTCAACTAATTGTTTTTCATCCATTAATTCAATATCCGAAATTCCGGTATAATCATCTGCAAAATTTTAGTTTTACTTCGTACTTTTGAAGAAATATAAGCTAATATCGAACACAAAATTGCAACTCCATTAATTTTTTTTATAACTTAGCAGTAAAGCCAAGAATCGGTGTTATCCCAAAATCGTATCGCGGGGTTGTCGTAATTGTTCCCTTTGTATCCGTTTTGAATGAATATGAGGTTACATTTTCTCTATTATATATATTCCACAAATCGAGATATACCGAGAATGACCAAGTTTCGAAAACGAATTGCTTATCAATCCGAATATCCAATTTATGGTAATCGGGATATCGTGCCGAATTTTTATCGCCTTCAACTAAAAAATTAGAATTGTTTTTGGAAATTACACCCACAATTGGTGTAAAAGGATTTCCTGAAGCATATTGAAACTTTGCTCCAATTTGCCAGCCCGAGCCGATCTCAATTCCCGATAATAAATTTATTATATGAGGACGATCATACTCGAAATCATACAACGATTCCGATTGATAATCTCTTCTCTTCGAAATTGAATAAGAATAAGATGCACTTCCTACGATACCTTCGGTGAATTTTTTCTGAATTGATAACTCAATTCCTCGTGCATATCCGCTTCCGGTATTGATAAGCAAATTCGAACTTTCCGGATCAATAATAATATTTGATAATTCTTTATGATAAATTTCGATGCTTGCCCTTGTATCATAGCTTAATCTATGTTCAATTCCGGCGATTATGTGTACTGCGTCGCTGCTTTTCAATGAACTGTTCCGCGGATCAGGTGCAATCTGGTAACTCGCAGGTGATTGATAATATTTTCCCCACGCAAAATTGAAGTTGGTTTTATCGGTAATATCATAAGAGAGAGAAACACGCGGACTGAAATTATTTTCTTTGGTAAAATTAAAATAATCATAACGCAGACCGGTGGTAACAACAAGTGGATCAATAATGCGAAATGAAGAATGAAAATATAGTGCAGTCTTTACCGTTGCATCGGGATTATAGGAGATTGTATTTGCGGGAATTATCGTTCCATTTCGAAGCGTGTCCCCGGGATTCCAAGATTCATTTTTCGAGTTGATGATTTTGAATTGTCCGCCCAACTTAAAATTAATTTCCCTAGAAAATTGATAATTCAATTCCGGTTTAACCGTAAATTCATTTTCTTGAATATCTTCTCCCATTAATAATGGCAAAGCTTCCGTCCCCTGCCGAGTGATCCATCCGTTACTTGTGAAGGAAGCCGTTACGAGAGAAAAAGCTTTTTCAGAAATTAGGGAACGCCAATTAATTCCGAAAGCAGCGCCATAATCGTCGCGAGTTAAATAGCTAAATCTGTTCCATGAAGCCTCACTCTCTTTCATAGAGCCTGTACGTTCAATCTGATCCAAATAATAAAAACCAACGAGACTGATTCTATTTTTTTTGTTGATATCGTATGTAATTTTACCAACTGCGTCATAATAACTTGGCGCTGCAGGTTTATCTAGTGTCGCTGTAATAAGATCGAAAAATCCGCGACGTAATGAGAAAACTATATTACTGTTTTCAAACAGAGGACCATCAAGCATAATTCCGAATCCGGCTATATTTAAATTTGCATCGGTATTCCAAATTTCTCTGTTCCCTTCACGCAAACTCATATCAAAAACGGAAGACATTTTATCCCCATATCGAGAAGAAAAGCCACCGGTTAAAAAATCAACTTTTTGAAGAAGCGCCGGATTTACGATACTAATTATGCCCATCGATTCACCCGTTCGAGCAAAATGTATTGGATTATAAACTTCGATACCATCTAAAAGAGTTAAGTTTTCATCAGGACTTCCGCCTCTTACAATAAGTTGTGCACTTTTTGCACCTGCAGTTGCAACTCCG
Source organism: Ignavibacteriales bacterium (assembly GCA_020061995.1). The sequence goes on from JAGUXE010000207.1 coordinate 15,669, forward strand.
GGTAAAGATTGCATCACTCTAAAAATATCTTCTGCAGAACCAGGCGATCTTCTAATTTCTTCAGGCGATAAAGTTCTGAAACTAACCGGATTTTCTACAGGTTTAGAAAAGTAATCTGCGTTTACTTGTACTGCTTCCATTTCCAACATCGAAGGTTGAAGTTCAAAATTTATCGTTTGATTACGGTTTGGGTTAATTGTTATATCTGAATAAACCGAAGATTCATATCCAATCATTGAAGCTTTTAATTCGAAGTTCCCAGGAGTTAATTTTTTAATTATGTAATATCCATTTTCATCGCATGCCGCGCCAATATTCGTTCCCTCGATGATAATATTCGCGCCGACCAGCGGTTGTTTAGTTGCGGCATCCCTAACTTCGCCTGAAACTATACCAGTTTTGCTTTGACTTTGAGCTTCGCCTAGAATTGCAATAAAAATTATTATCGCAAACACGAAAGCATTCTTTAGCCTAATTGATTTTCTGTTAAACAATAGAAATTTCCTTTTAGTAATTGACTGAACATATGACAATTGATTTGCTAAATACCTGCGGTTTAATTTTTTATTTCGAGAATGGATTTAATAAATGTTAAACTGGGGAAGGGAGAATCATTTTTTAGATTTGAATTGTGCCAAGTGGAATATTGGATAATGCTAAATCGTCGATTTACTATTCTTTTAATCTGTAATCCGTTCCGCTGTTCTTACCGATTCAATCGCTAATCTCTTGGTATTCGAGTAATCAAAATCCCATAAAAAAAATCACAACTCATTTTCCAACCCGAAACAACAGACCGCGACCTTTGAGGTAGGTACTGTTTGGCGGGGGTGGGTTATGGAAAATGCGCTATTATGAGTTTGGTTTTTAATAGTCAAAAAGAGTTTTTAAAATCATTAATACTCATCGTTTTGAGATGATGGTTTTAGTCTCATCTAATAAAAACATAGTCGGTGTAGCATAGATAAAATAATCATTTGCAGCTTTGCCGTCCCATCAGGTTAAATCTGATACGTTTAGACTAATTAAAAAATGAATTATTATGAAGATAACCGTTTAAGCAACCACCTTTCGATGTTTGCAAGTTAATTATCTAATAACGATTCAGTGTTAACCAAAATTTACTTACTCAATTTTTGTTTCTCTAAATCTGACTATTTGAAAAGCATCTTTCGTGTTACACCAAAATAAAAGGTAACCGAAATTATAAAGAATAAAATATGTTAATAAAGGTGTTCAAAACATGATAAAATAAAAAATAATAGCGATAATAATTGTTTC
>JAGUXE010000394.1 GCA_020061995.1 Ignavibacteriales bacterium
CTTCCAATAATACCGGCAATTATTTCTTCTTTTGTCGGCATTGAAGCTAATGTGTCTAATTGATCTGCACCATAGAAAGCTGTTTCTAAGTAGCAACCTTTAAATGATAATTTTTGTGTATCGTCGTTGTATTTTTTGATGATCTTTGCCGGAGCGACAAAATTTTCACCAGCAAACGCAACACCGATCATACCAACAAGTAAATCGTCGAATTTTTCGTATCCGCCAACTTGTTGTAATGCTTTTTTGAAGAGAGTATTTTTTAAGACCTTATATGTTACGCCATCTTTACGGAAGTTAGAACGCAGTTTGTTAATATCAGCTACATTAACACCACGGTAATCAACCAAAAACATAGCGGAAGAGTTTTGTATAAGCTCTTTAATCTGATCAACTACCTCTCCCTTTTCTGTTTTGTTCATCGTTCTCCTAAAACAATTAGTTAGAACATCGTTACTTATTAATTAGAAGCATTTTTAATCCCGCTCACAATCAGGATTAGTGCGTAAAATTTATTTTGTACTAAATATAGTTTCGTCTTTATTAATTTTTAAGCCTGGACCCATTGTAGATGAAAGGAAAAGACTTCTAACATAAACACCTTTAGCTGAAGATGGTTTCATCTTAATAATAGTTTGAAGAAAAGCTTTTGTATTTTCGGTTAATTGTTCAACGGTAAAGTTGAGTTTACCTAAAGAAGTATGTACAATACCAGCTTTCTCAACCCGAAATTCAATCTTTCCAGCCTTAACTTCTTTAACTGCTTTAGCAACATCTGGTGTAACTGTTCCGCTTTTTGGGTTTGGCATTAAACCTTTTGGACCAAGAACACGACCTAATTTTCCTAATTCACCCATAACATCTGGAGTAGCTATAATTACGTCTACATCAGCCCAACCACCTTTAATCTTTTCCATGTATTCTTCAAATCCGGCAAATTCGGCACCAGCCTGTAAAGCGGCTTCTGCTTGTGCGCCTTTAGCAACTACAAGAACAGACACTTGCTTACCAGTTCCATGTGGTAAAGAAACTGTACCACGAATCATCTGGTCTGCATGACGAGGATCTACGCCAAGTCTAATTGCACAGTCCAAAGTTTCAGTAAATTTAACTTTTGAGCTTTCTTTTAATACTTTAATAGCATCAGCTACAGAGTATTCTTTGCTTTTATCAACACTTTTATTTACTGCTTTTACTCTTTTAGATACTTTCATTTTATCTTACCAGTCAAAATTTATAATTAATCTTCTACTGTAAAGCCCATACTTCTTGCAGTACCGGCTATCATACTTGCTGCATGTTCAATATCATGAGCATTAAGATCAGGCATCTTAGTTTGAGCAATTTCTCTAACCTGAGCTTTTGTAACTTTTGCAACTTTTGTTTTATTTGGTTCAGCCGAGCCTTTTTCGTGTTTAGCAGCTTTTTTTAATAATACTGCGGCAGGAGGTGTTTTTGTAATAAAAGTAAATGATTTATCAGAAAAAACAGTTATCACTACTGGAATTATTAACCCTTGCTGACTTGAAGTTCTTGCATTAAATTGCTTGCAAAACTCCATAATATTAACACCTTTTTGACCCAAAGCAGGACCAACTGGAGGTGATGGATTTGCTGCCCCGGCGGAAATCTGTAGCTTAATATAGCCTTCTACTTTTTTTGCCATTTTATTAACCTATAATAATTTTATTTCTCTAATTCACCTTGAGCAAAGTCAATTTCAACTGGTGTTTTTCTGCCAAAAATTGAAACCATAACTTTGATCTTCATTTTTTCTTCATTTACTTCTTGAACCAACCCAGAAAAATTATTGAATGGTCCATCAACTATCTTAACAAAATCACCTATTCTATATATAGTATCTGTTCTTTCAGTTTCTTCACTTTGAGAAATTCTGCCAACTATGCGCTTTACTTCTTCAGCTTGCAATGGAACCGGATTATTTTGTGTTCCTAAAAATCCCATTACCGAAGGAGTATTAGATATAAAATCTTTAGCTTTTATATCTAAATCAGCACAAACAAGAATATAACCAGGAAAGAAATTTTTCTTTTTGGTTTTTTTCTTACCATCTTTTACTTCAAAAACCTTTTCAGTTGGAACAAGAACTTCAAAAATTCTAGCGCGTAGTTCATCGTTATCTCGCAATTCAGATTCAATAAGCGATTTAACTTTATTCTCGTGACCGGAAAAAGTTCTTACTACGTACCATTTAGAGTTAGTGTTTTCCAATTTTAGAATATTCCTTTTAATATATATGTCAGAGACATATCTATTATATAGGTAAATATTGCAAGAATTATACAAACTACAATAACTATAGAAGTAGATTCTTGTAATTCTTCTTTAGATGGCCAAGTAACTTTTTTCATTTCCTTGATCACATCATTAACGAAATTGATAATTTTTTCTTTCATAACCCAGCAGATTTTATCCTTGCACGTCAGGAGGGAGTCGAACCCCCAGCCTGCGGTTTTGGAGACCGCTGCTCTGCCAATTGAGCTACTGACGTATTATTTAGTTTCTTTGAAAGTAACGTGTTTGCGAACAACGGGATCGTATTTTTTGAATTCTACTCTATTCGGATGATTTCTTTTGTTCTTTGTGGTTGAGTAGCGAAAACCGGTTCCAGCAGAGCTTTCTAAAATTATTATTTGTCTTATGTTTTTTGATTTTGCCATAAAAATACCTTTTCCATTTCATTTGAGCTGATGACCGGGATTGAACCGGTGACCTCTTCCTTACCAAGGAAGTGCTCTACCAACTGAGCTACATCAGCATGATCAACTGAATAACCAGCTCAATCTTTTCTACCGATAATCGGTGAGCTATAAAATTAAGCTTCATCAGTATGATTGAGAGCGGGAGACGGGACTCGAACCCGCGACCAACAGCTTGGAAGGCTGTGACTCTACCAACTGAGTTACTCCCGCGTCTTGCTGAGAAGCGTCAATAACTAACAATAAAAAATGAACTAGTGGGCGGCGAGGGATTCGAACCCCCAAAGGCGTTTGCCAACGGATTTACAGTCCGCCCCGGCTCTCCAACTCCGGCGTCC
>JAGUXE010000255.1 GCA_020061995.1 Ignavibacteriales bacterium
AGGTGTAAGTCAAGTTGTTATTTTGATTTTCGTGATTATCACCAACGTCAAATAAAATGTAATCATTCGCTGTTCCGATAAACTCAGTCTTATCAGAAATAAATATCGATTTGGGTGGTGAATTTACATTTACAAACATTGTATCCGAAGAAAGTACATTGCCGGAAAATTCTTGATCAATTAACTTTGCTACTAATCTAAATTTGCCGACTTCATTAAAAGCGTGACTAAGCATGGTTGAGTTTGAGATTAATTCATCATTCAAATACCACTCTATTTGAGGTGTTGATATTGTTTGACTTGTTAATCGTGGATTTATTACGAAATTTGATTTCACACAAATTACATTATCAAACCCTAATAGTAAATTGGGTATTGCGTAAATACTTACAAACCTATTAACAATCGAAAAATTTTCTTCAAAACCGGAATTATCTTTAACTATAAGTTTTATATTATACTTACCCGGGAAGAGAAATTTATGTTCCAGTTCCGAACTCGTTTTATCCAATAATTGATTATTTACATACCACGAATAAGTCAACAAATCATCTTCTTTATCGTAAGATTTTGAAGCATCAAAAATAATTATTTCACCTTCATAAGCTTTTTCGGATGATTCTATAAATACCATCGGAGGCTCATTTACTGATACATAAAGTGTATCACTATTTCTGTTATTGGAAATTTCTGTGTTATCTTTTACAGTAAGAATCAGTTCATAATTTCCACTCTTACTAAAGGAATGGCTAACTATTCTTCCATATTTAATTATCCCGTCGCCTAAATCCCATTTATATTCTGAGATATTTCCATCTGAGTCAAATGATTTTGAGGCATCAAGAATAAACCCCTGTCCAGAAGCTACTTTTTGATCTAAGCCGCTATTTGCAATCGGCATTTCATTAATAAAAATATTTTTAGAAACCGAAGTTTGATTGCAATCACTCTTGGAATCTGTTTTAATATTAAGTTTTACAAGATAATTCCCACTGTTTTTGTAAGAATGATCTACTCTCACCCCACTCTCTGTTCCACCATCTCCAAAATCCCAATCGTAGGAGGTAATAGAACCATCGTATGCGGTCGAATTTGACGCATCAAAACTTATGATTTTGCCATTAGCAATTGAATCAATCGAAGTAAAAACTGCCAATGGTCCTTCATTAACAGTTACTAATAATTCATCATAGCCTTTATTGTCACATCGACCGTTAGAGTTTCCAGTAATTATCAAAGTAACTTTATACTGTCCGGGACTTTTGTAGATATGAATTGGTTTAACGCCACTTCCAAACTCACCGTCTCCAAAATCCCATTCGTAAGCATCTACAACACCGTCAATATCGGTCGACTTGCTTCCATCAAAATATACCGGACTATTCACACAAGCTATTTTATCTTCACCGGCATCGGCAATTGGAGATTCTATAACCGTGATTAGTTTCGAATCAAAGGAAACATTGCATGGTAAACCTGAATTATCAGTAACCTTTAGAGTAACTTGATAGACACCACTCTTTTTCCATACTTTAGAAATGCTTTCCCCTTCAAGTACCGATTTATCATCAAATATCCATTCATATTTTAATACCCCGCCTTCAGGATCGAATGAAGTTAGACCATTTAGAATTAGTAGATCACCCGTACAAATTGTTGAATCATTTCCAATGATTGCAATTGGCGTAGCATTTATTTCAACTGAAATCGAAATTGAATCTCTCGAGTTCTGCAATCCGTGATTATCATCTACAATCAATAAGACCGGGTAAATGCCAGGCTCATTAAAAATGTGTTGAACTGTAATTCCCTTTTTCACCGGTGAGCCATCATAGAAATCCCAATAACAAGTTATCGGATCACCGTTTGGATCTGCAGATGAAGAAGCATCAAATGTTATAATTCTCTCACAAGTTTTGATTGATGTTGCCGTTCTCGCGATTGGTGAACTGTTTATAAAAATTGAAGTTTGAGAGAATGAGATTGAATTTGCGACATTCTGCTTGTCCTGCACTGTCAGCTTTACTTCATAAATCCCGGATTTTGAAAAAGACTTTGTAACAACTTTTCCATTAGCATTAGTGCCGTCTCCGAATTCCCAAATGTAATCTTTAATTTCATCTTCAAAATCGTTAGAAAGACTCGCATCAAATTTTACGGCACTATTAATAATCGTAATATTTGGGGCAGTAATGACAGACTTTGGTGCGCTATTTACTGTCACAGTTAAACTATTGTAATCAGATGATTTATTGACAGAATTATCTCTAACAGTTAAATCAATTTGATAAATTCCTTCTCTTTCAAATTGATGTGAGAAAGATTCTTCTCGACTTAAAACGTTCTCTCCAAGTTTCCATTCAAACTCCAGAATTTTACCATCAGGGTCATAAGAATTCTTTGCTGAGAGAATAAATTTCTGATTAGGAGCTACTGTGATATTTTCACCGGCCAGAGCAATCGGTTTTGCATTTACGTTAACCTTCAATCCGGAAACTGAATTGTTATTCTTAGCTTTTGTGTTATCAACGACGGTCAACTTAACTTCATAAATCCCGGGGTTCAAATATGAATTAGTGACTTTCATTCCTTCCGCTTTCTTTCCGTCACCAAACTCCCAAATATATTTAGATATCGATCCGTCGCTATCGAAGGAAGAAGACGCATCAAAACTAGTATAACCAGAATTCAGAAATTTATCTTCCCCTGCAATTGATACAGGCGGTTCATTCACTGTCACAGTTATTTCAGCTGATGAACTAGCTGATGATGTTTGAGAATTATCAGTAACCGTAAGAGTTACTTTATACACTCCACTCTTAGTAAAACCGTAAGGTACACTGGCTCCCTTTGCAGTATTACCATCACCAAAATTCCAATCATAATCGACAATATGACCATCCTTATCGGATGAATTGGAGCCGTCAAAAAAGATTTGTTCATCAATCGCGACTAACATATCTTTTCCGGGACGACTTATCGGAGGATAATTAATTTTTACAACAACTTCTTTTACATCTGAGTTGTTTTGTGCCGATGTGTTATCTCTAACTAATAATTTAACCTTGTATGTCCCGGGGATTGCGAAGGAATAAGTAATAACTTTCCCCTCTTTTTTACCAAACTGACCGAAATCCCAAATATATTCTACGATTGAACCATCAGTATCGCTGCTACCTTCAGCACTAAAAACAAGCACCTCATTTGTTGCTCCAATGAGTTCTGATTCTGTCACTGCAATTGGTTTAGAATTTACAAAAACAGTCAACGAATTTTCTGCAAATCTACATGGTGAAGATGTAAAGTTATCCTCAATTTTTAATTTGACTTTATATACACCCGGATTATAATATGAATGATTTACACGAGTACCCGTTGCAGAATTTCCATCTCCAAAATCCCACAAATAAGATACAATCCTTCCATCTTCATCGGAAGATCCTGATGCATCGAAATTTATCATCTGACCGGAAGCTGCAATTTTATCAGAGCCTGCTACTGCTATAGGTGATTTATTGATTGTTATGGTAACCTTCACAACCACAGCTTTTGATATATAATCTGTGTTATTGAACAATAATACTTCGGGAGAGAATTTTCCTGTTGTCATAAAAGATTTTTGAACAACAAGTCCTTTCTCTTCAGCTCCATCCTCAAAAAACCAAATTGCATCTAACTGACTATTTGATGGATCAGTTGATTCATCAACTCTAAACTCTACTGACTTACAATCATCCAAATACTGGATTATCGGCTTTACAACTGGAAATTTTTCTGAATTGTATTCTTCGGGGGGATAAATAATTTCAACTTTTTGATTTTTGGAATTTTGTACAGAAAAGACTAAATCATTTTCAATTTTACTGGAATAATTCGGACCAAGAGTAATTCCGATATCCTTTCCGACTTCAAGTTTATTGAGTGTAAATCTTGCTGACCCCCAGCTTCCGTCGTCAGAAGCATAAATGGTTGTATATTTTTTTAAGAAAGTAGAGTAACCAAGATCGATGTTATCGAAATCAAAATTGCGGACATTGTAAGCTGTTTCTTCACCATCTGTTTTAATTCTAAACGTATATCTCCATGCACTTTTTTGAAGACGAAAAGTCGGTTCAAAACAAATTATATTTGCACCGGGAATTTTGACATTGGAATCTTCAGATGAACTTAAATAAACATCAAAACCGTTTGCATCATTACCATTCAAAGCTCTTATCGATACTGAATAATATCTGTAATCATTTTTTATTGTCCCATCATTTGTTCCAACTGTTGAAAATGTTTTCCAAGTATTGAGATATTCCGAATCTTCTCCTATTATTTTCGAGAATAGAACCTGACTATTGCTGACATCAGCAGAATTTAATCCTGATGAGAAACTGTTTTCATCTATAAAATCTTTGAATAAGACCACCTCATATTCGGTACATGCTTCGCCATATCTTGAATCATACTCACCACCGCAAGCAAGGTCATAAAAACGAATATAAGCCGTATTCTGATAAGAAACAGGTATTTTAAAATGAATAAATTGTCGATAATAGTAATCACCTGAATTGACAGGAGACTCAGGTCCGTAATTAACAAAAATCAATTTTTGCTGCGCGGTGGAAATAGAGACAATAAGCAATAGAAGCAACACAATGTTTTTCAAGAGTATTGATAACCTGGTTAAAAAGTAAGACTTATTAAGAATCATAAATTTCCAATTTCATATTTCTGTGATAATAATTTCCATCTGATTCAATTCAATTATTTAAAACCACTTTGATAGTTTTTGTATACCCCGCACGCGTGTTAATAATCATCTGTAGATTTTCATCCTCCGCGACATTGGGTAATGAAACAGAAAAATGGCCTACTTTATCAGCAAAAGTTGATGTTCCGAGTTTAGTTTTATCTGATATTATTTTAACTGATGCAAAAGCTCTAGTATAACCGGAGTAATTTTTTTTATTATTCGTCAGGTTTATTAAATCGTCAACTTTATTTCTCTGTTCATCGTAAAATTCAACAATTGGATTTAATTCAGCAAAAATCTCTTTTTTAATCACCGTTTTATTACCCGATTTATCGACTGAAAGAACTTCGAGCAGGTTCAATCCTTCTGCCAAAACCAAATCTGTTTGATAATTACCTGAAGCATCACTTTGAACTTTATCACTATTTAGGAACAAATCAACATTTTTTTCGGATTGAATTTTAATATTAATCTGTCTCTCTTTAGTGACAGTAAAATCATCAAATGGATAAACTGTAAGAAATGGTGCGAGGGTGTCCACATTCACGGAAAAAATAAAATGATTACTAAATTTCCCGGGAAATCCTAAAACATCAACTGAAGCAACACGCCAATAATATGTGTTTGGAGGAAGTGATTTAAATGAGTAACTATTAGAAGTAATGCTTTTTACAATCTGATACAATGAAGCGAAACGTGAGTCAGTAGCTATTTCAACCCAATATTCATTTGCATCATTTACGGGAGACCACCTTAAATCAACATCACTATCAAATATTTTAGAAAATGTTTCTGGCGAAAATAATTCTGGTGATGGCAATAAGTTTTTAGGAGGTGTTGGAGCTTTCCCTTTTGGAATCATAGAACCCTGGTTTTCTTTTAGGGTAACCATAGACCCTTGCGCTTCGAGTGATATTTCGCCCTTATAATTTGCTACTTTTGTTTGGGCATCTTGTTTATCTACCCAAAATAAATCGGAATTAATTTTAGTTTTAACCCCCGCTACATCAAGATTAAACTGTTTTTTAGGTGTGTTAAAAAGTTTTGCATAAGCATCCCCTTTTTCAAGTTTTACCTGGGATTGCGTTTGGTTATTAAGCAAATTTACTTTTGATTTAAGTATAACAGCTTGTGAGTTTTCATTAAGTCTGATCTGGTTTAGATCGGAGAAAGTTATTTCAGCAAATGAACTTGATAAGGTCCTTGTTAAATCCTGCTCAAACAATTTTTCGAAAAGTGAAGTGTTGTTCCAACTTTGGAAATTAGGTTTCCTATTCTGAACTGTCCCCTTCTTTTTAGAAACAAAAGCGTCTGCATTTTGATCGCGAAGCTCAATAGTTTTTTTGTTTGCCCTTTCAGCGTATTCTACAACTTCTTTTAAGAATCTAGCTGCATCTTTCCAATTATTGGTACTTCTAGAATTAAGTGCTTTCGAAAACAAAGATAGTGCTTCTTCTATTTCCGATTTTGCAAATATTTTTGCTCCATTATTTACTCCAATCGAAATTGCTTTTTCTGTCTGAGTAAAATTCTTAAGAATTCCCAAAACCTCTTCATGAGGAATAAAGAGCTTTCTCCCTGTTTTCAATTCAGAAATGTTATTGATATTGTTATAAGATAAAATGACCGGCCATAAATTGGGATTACCGAGATAAGTTTCAGCAATTGTTCGAATATTTGCATTTGAATTCCAAATAATTTCTTGAACTTTACTCTGTTGAGGAAATAGGTTTTGATTTAAGAGCATAATCAACATTAGAATTACCAATGGATAATCCTTTTTAGGGTTTATCATAGTTGCTCCCCCCCCCTTTGGTAACTCAAGAATAAATGTAGCACCCTTCCCGTATTCACTTTCGAGGCTAATTGTAGCTTTTTGCAACTCGACTAATTTCTTTACAATTGACAATCCTAAACCTGTCGAATTTTCACCTGCGGTAGGTTTTGCAGAAAGCCGTGCAAATTTTCCAAAGACCCTTTTCTTATCTTCTTCAGAAAATCCTTGTCCTTCATCTTTGATAAATAGCTTAACAAACTTGTCTGATTGATCGGTTAAATAGCTTATATAAATATTTTTATCGGAGGGAGAAAATTTAATAGCATTTGAAACAAGGTTATCAATAATCTGAAGAGTTAAATTTTTGTCTACTTGCACAATAAAATCGTCTTCACTTATTTGATGATGTATCACAATATTTTTCTTAATCGCATTTTCATTATTCTGCTGAATTATTTGATTGATAATAATAAACAGCGGAATTGATTCTTTATTTATTTTAATCTTTCCCTCTTCGATTGCATTTACATCTAATAAATTTGTTACAATCTCAAACATGCGGTTCGATGCACCCATAATCTCTTCAAGAAAGTTTTGACGCAGTTCCTGAGGAAGTTCACTATCTTGAATGAGGATGTCTGTAAATCCTTTAATGGAGGTAAGAGGATTTTTAAGATCATGAGCAGCAATTCCAAGAAACTCATTTTTTTCCTTATTTAGATCAACAACTTTTTTATACGAATTATTAATCTCTTCATTCGCCTCCACTAATTCGATTGTTCGTTCTTCAACTTTCTTTTCAAGATTTTTGCTGTAATCTTCAAGTTGTAATCTTTGTTTATTAATCTCCTTAAAATTTTCATCAAGATTATTGCTCATTGTTTCCAATGATTTTCCTAATGTTCCGATTGAATCATTTGCTTCGTAAGATATTTTAGTATTAAAATCTCCTTTTGCAATTTTGAGTGCAGCATTTGACATCTTACTAATTGGTTTGCTCAATTCAAGTGAAAAAAGATAAGAAATAATTGCTGCTGCAACCAGACTTATTCCAAGCCAAAACAGAAACACATTCACAATTTCTGAAACAATACTATACGCACTAGCCTTTTTGATTCCGGTAATAATCACCCAAGGGACTTGAGCAGGGAATGCAAAACAAGCAACAACTTCGTCGTTATTTGGTGAAGTATAATTGTTCACAAAAGCAAAATTCTGTGAAGAATTTAGCATCTTTCTTCCGTCTGCAGAAAGGAAAGTATAGTCATCATTAATACTTTCAGAAAAGACTTGTTGATCGTCTTTATCAGTAATAAAAATTGCCCCGTTTTTTTGAAAAGGATGAGATTCAAGATATTTCGCGATTTCATTTCCGTTCAGAAAAGCGTACATGAAAAAATTTTCGTTTCCATTAATCGGTAAATTGATTTTTACTATCTGTTTCCAGAAACCTAAATCGGAAATATATTTTGGATTCGATATAAATATTTTCCCATTTGTAATTCGGTATAAGTTCTCATCGTTTTGAATGGAAATATCCGGAAGCGGGACTTTTTTATTATTAACTGTTATGCTATCCTTAAAAGCAGATATCACAGTCTGTGGAGATTTATTATTTTCTTCCAATGAAATAGTAATTCCAACAATATTATCAACGGATTTTATAATAGATAAAAGCAGATTAATTCTTTCTTCAGAGCCTAGGTTTTCATTAAGAATATTTTTTTTTGCTAATTCGAGTATTTCAAATGTTTTTTCGTAATGCTCATCAATTTGCTTAGCAATACCCTCAGAAGAAAATATCAGTTGATTATTAACGGTACTTTTTAGTTCATCTTGAATAATCCCTAAAACATTAAAGACCACAATTGTTGTTGGAATTATTGCTACAACTATTAACAATATTAACAGTTTAGTATTCCAACGTATTTTCTTTAGAAATGACATTAATCTCAAACTAATTCTTTTATACTTTTTTAAATAATCCGTTTTTTATAAACAGTGTGGATATGAATGAATAGCAATCATTATTTCATCAAAATGAGCTTTTTTGTCTCGTTATAATTTTCAAACCTTAATTGATAAAAATAAATTCCACTTGAAAGTCGATATTTTTTTGCATTAAAATCAAACTCATAAATGCCGGGACTTTTAGGTTCATCAACAAGAGTTGTTATTGTGTTACCGAGTACATCATAAATTTTTAGAACTACATTGCTCGAAATTTTTTCTTTTTTAACTGACTCTGGAATTACAAATTTTATTATAGTTGAAGGATTAAAAGGGTTCGGGTAGTTTTGAAATAATTCAAAGTTGATCGGTTTATCTGTATCTACAGAAATTACTGTTATTAACTCTGATTTGAATGCAGTAGAAGCTTCCGTTAAGGTTTTGTATTTTATTTTACTTCCATATTCAAGATTTAAAGAATCTAATAATTCTGCCGTCCATTGAAGTACAATGCCGCTCGCATAACCAGGTCTTATAAACGGGTCGTGAAAAAGCATGCAATAATAACCGTTAGACTTTCCCGCCGTTCGGATATCTTGTAATGCATTTTTAAGATTTTGCTGATAACCCGAAGTGGTTAATTGCCATGCGTATTCGTTATTCTGTTTCAGGTTGAATAAATTTTTATAAATGAAATTTTTATTGATACCGCTTGATGAAAGGAATTCATAACCTAAGTCAATCAGTACTTGAAATGTCACAGTGTCTTGCGCATGTCCGGGAGGTACGAATGCGGTGGGTACTACATTTAGACTATCTGAAAGGATCTTAAGACCGACGAGCAAGGAATCTCTTTGTTGTTGATAGGGAATCGTACGATTTTGTGCTGTGCAAAACATCTCATGACCGGAGCTGCCGCAAAACGGACAAATATGGTTATAACCGTGTAAGAAGATTTCGTTACCTCGATTGATTGTTCCTCTTAATTCAGTTTTAAGAAGCCCGTTAACATTTTGAGATTCTATAAGTCTGTGCGGAATAACTCCCCACGAAACTTTACCACCTCGCTGCATAACAACATTTTCAAAATCAATTATACTACGAGGTATCATCGTGGTATTTCTCGATTGTATATCATCCACACGAATGATAAACATTATTGAATCTTGAGCAAAGAGATTATTGATTGTAAAGAGAAGGAATAAGAGTATCCCCAATAAGTAATTTTTCATTTTGAGTCATTTATCTTGAATTTAATAAACTATATGTGAAAGATAAGAAATTGATGTGAAAAAGTTGTGAACAGTTTAAAAATTGATTAGGTAAATTTTTGTTGATGAATCGTTGATGAATCTACGAACACATTACGATTCGTAATGTATTTATTGAGTTTATTTTCTTCTATTTTGTCAGAACTAACTTTTTAGTCTCAGAAAATGAACCAATTCTCAATCGATAAAAATAAATTCCGCTAGTAAGTCTATATTCTTTAGTATTGAAATCAATTTCATAATATCCCGGAGATTTTGGTTCATTCAACAATGTCGCTATTTGATTTCCGAGGACGTCATAAATCTTAAGAGTTGTGTTATTTGAGAAATTATCTCTGTAACTCAATTTAGGAATTGCAAATTTTATTTTTGTAGAAGGATTAAACGGATTAGGATAATTCTGGAAAAGATAAAAATCATCCGGGAAATTTGACTTCTCTTCTGATTTTGTAAGCGAATAATCAAATTGATAAAACTCATTCGATTCAATATTTCCATCACCATTTCCTAATGGAACTTGCTTAATTAAAATGCCGTTATCCTCAGTCGAATATTGTCCTATAGCCAAATAAACTTTTGATGGGATATAATTAAATTCTGATTGAATATTGATA
>JAGUXE010000125.1 GCA_020061995.1 Ignavibacteriales bacterium
CATTGTTGTACGAAGCATTCCCGCTGGGTATCCCGGTTCACCGAAATGTAAGACTTTTCTATAGTTAGGAATACTGTCTTCCGGTGAAAAATAATATCCGAAAATAACTTTACCGGTATCTATACCACGCAGGTGCCAGCTTGTATTTTTCATTTCCAGGGGATCAAATATTTTTTCTTTACAGTATTTGGAAAAATCTTCACTGGCAATTTTCTCCACAAGATATCCAAGAAGTGCAAATGCTATGTTTGAATAGCTGTATTTAGTTCCTGGTTTGTTCTGACTGAAATATTCGGTTGAATAATATTTTCCTTCTGGCGATAATAATTTAAGGATATATTCTTCAAGTGTCATTTTCGAATCTCCGAGTGAGCTCCTTGGCCTTTCAACATTCTTTGGAACCCTCTGTCCGGTTGATAATACATCTTCAAAACTTGCGGTATGGGTTAACAGCATTCTAAATGTAATCGGAATTTCGGGAAAGTTAGGATTCCGTACTTTAACCGGAATGTAATTATTAATATCATCGTCAAGACTGAATAATCCCTTTTCATAAAGAGTCATCAACGCAAACGTAGTAAGGGTTTTGGACAATGACATGAGTGGGAAAATGTTTTCTCTTCCGAGTGGTGTTTTTTCCTCTAAATCTGAATAGCCGTAATATCCTTCCCAAACAACTTTGTTACTTTTAATTAGAGAAGCTCCAAATGCTACATACTGTTGAGACTTAATAAGGGTATTAAAGTAACTATCGAGCTCATTACTTATGTAATAATTAGGATTATTGTTCTCTTTTTTCTCCTGTCCAGAAGTAATATTTGAAATAAAAAATAGTAATACATACACAAGTACAAATATTATAGATGTTTTAGTTTTCATTGTAAAATCTCCTATTTTGAGAAATAATTACCTGAAAATGCTGGCTAACGACGTTGCCGATAAGCGGCACCCCGGAACAAGGATGCCGAACAATACCAACAACTTTTTATTTATAAAAAATTTATTTAACAGAACAACTTTGAATAAGAAACTTTACACGGTACCACAAAGCCAATAATTACTAAATTGCCAAATGCGAATACGGCGTCTGCTTGATTGGCTGGTTATATTGCATCTACTTATTCATGGATAGCTTTTTTATAAGTTCTCTTTTTTCCTCTCCCAGATCAGATATATCTTCTTCAGTCAAATACCCTTCATTTAGTAGTCTACCAAAAACAATAATAAGTTGCGAATATCTGTAATCATATTTCGAATCAACAATTCTTCTTTTTTCTGATAAGAAATCCTCAATAGCCCAAATATCTGCGTTGGTTTTGATTTGTGAAACTTTATCCATCAACGAAGACTTTATGCGATCCATTTCTCTTTGGTATGCATTATCGAAGGCTTTCCTTGCAATTTTTTTCTCATCGTTTGACCAATTTAAATCATATCTACTCATAATGTTCACGATATTTATTGTATAGTAATTGTTGTATCTAAATAAGTTGAATCATTCTGCCAAAATCTTAAAGTCTTATTCCCACTTCCAACAAACAGAACTGTTTCTTCGTGATTGAATGATCCGGTAACTTGAATACACATTTCACCATCGTACTTAGCAAAAACTTTAGAAATAAAAGTATCTCTAAAATTTTGACTTTCTGTTTTATAATAATACCAGCAGGGAGTTGGAGTTCCATAAGAAGTAATTACTTTAACTTGATTCCCATTTATCTGAATGTTTTCAATTTTACTGGCACCAACTGGATTAATTTCGGAGTATTTATTTTCAGTAGTATCACAAGAAGTGAAAAGCATAAAAGAAATTGCAAGAATAAATAGATATTTCATAATATCACCTACTAAATTTGTTTACAATATAACGACGTTGCCGCTAACCCGCCGTCCAGAACAGCAATGCCGATTAGAATCAGCAACTTTTATTATAAAATTGTTTATTAGAACAAACTACCTTAAAGAGCTACTGATTTTTGCAAACGTAACTTTATAATTACACAAATACCGAACTGAAAAACGCTGTCCGTGTTGAGCGGCGAGTTATGTGTGATTATTCTATTCCTTGGTAGTTTTTTCTTTTTGAATTCTATCAAAATCATTCAGAGCTAACCTAACGCTTGTGATAATTGTTTCAGGATCGTCTTTGGGGATATAATGCCCCGAATTTGACAAATAAATTAGCTTTCCATATTTGAGTGGATTTAATAATTCAATCCAGCGCTTCATTTGAATATTATTATTTATTCTAAACAATTTTTCCTTATCAAAACTGGTTACTCCACGGTCATCTGGTCCTTTCGGATACTCACCGGCTTTAATAAAATGAACCGGAACATCAGGCAATGGAGTGCTGTCGCAATCTTTAAAATCATTTTTGGTTAATTGACTGGATATTTTCACTTCTTCAACATAAAAATTCGGCATTTCTTCATAAAGTTTTTCTTTGAATTTAGTATACGGTTTTGCAAACATAGAATCTATTTGGTGCTTTGTTAATCCAATTTCTAAATATGGAAGATCACCGTCATTTCCCTTTTTAGTGAAATCAATTGGATCCACAAATATTAGTCCAGCAATTTCTTCCGGATGTTTTGAAGCAAAACTTCTGATATATGCACCACCGAATGAGTGACCTACTAACAAATATGGCGGATTAAGTCCCTTCTCTAAAAGCATTGATTTTAAGTTGCTATTAATATGTGATACTGTTGGAGGCAGACTGTCATTTTCAGATTCTCCAATTCTTGGTCGATTATAGGAAAATACAACCGAAGTTTTAGAAATTTCATTAATTACGGTTTTCCAATATTCATATTTAGTTGCCATTCCATTTTCAAGGACAATAACAGGTTTACCAGGTTGATTATTCTCCAGTCCGGAAATAAAAACCTCTACTTTCCTCCCATTCACTGTCATAAATTCCTTTTGTCCAAATCCAAAACTGTTCAATCCCAAAATCATTACAATTACTAATACAATTACTCGTTTCATTTCATTTCGCATTAAACACACTCCTAAGATGACATTATTAGATTACACACATAACGACGTTGCGCTTAACCCGCCGCCCATAACAAGAGAGCCGAGTAAAACACAAATGATAAATATTAAGCCGTAGGTGCTTATCTTTTTCCTTAAGCACCGAAGGCAAGTTAATTAATTAGAACGAACACTTAGAACAACAAACTAAAACAAAAATATAATTTCATAAATCACAAATCCGCCAAACTAAAATGGCGGTCGGCGTTGAGGCGCTGGTTATACGGTACTACTATCATCTAATATAATTTAATGATCTTAAAAATTCATCCGCCTTTTCATATGCCATCGCTTGAACTTTCTTATCAGGATTTGGGAATCCATCATCTGGTTCACTAGAAGGCGTAAATAGATGTCCAACATTATCATATATAATTAATTCACAAATATTTCCCTTGTATTTCATCTGGTATGCGAAATTTTGTACACCAGCTAATGGAGTAACTGTATCGTCTCTACCTTGGAGAATCAAAGTCGGCGGTAAACCATTTTTAATATTTTCATCAGGGGATACTTTGCTCACTTCTATTTTATCTAATAACAACTGCCGGAACCAACCATCTTTTTCTAATGAAACTGCAGGTGAAACTAATATTAATGCATTTGGGTTTGAAAGTATTGATGAGTTTGAATCTGCAAATATAGCCGCTGATGTAACCAAATGAGCCCCGGCAGACCATCCATACCCTACTATCTTATTCGGATCAATTTTTAACAGATCCTTATTTAACCGCATCCATTTTATTATATCTTGAGCATCTTCTATAGCGTCAAGCGGTGTAATATTCTTTTGATTAGAAAGTCTGTATTGTGCAGCAATTGCTACAAATCCAAGTTTAGCAAAATGGTTTGCTCTACCAAAAGACCATGATGCTTCGCCAGATACCCAACCGCCACCATGGAATATTACAATTGCTGGAAGGTTTTTGTTATTCTTTAAACTATCTAGCGTAAATACATATGCCTTTAACACAACACTATCTTTTATTGAATAAGAAAATTCTTGATTGAATATTTTCTGGGCATAAGACTGTGTTAACAAACAAAAAATATTTATCATTAGTAATGTTTTCCAAAATCTCATAATACTCCTTTTAATGATACCGTATAACGACGTTGCCGATAACCCGCCGCCCAAAACAGGGAAGCCAATTAAAGCACAACTGATAAATATTAAACAGCCGTTGCGTAAATTGCGTCAGCAACGCAAACGGCTGTAAGTTAATTAATTAGAATGAACACTTAGCACAAAATGCCGAACAAAAATATAATCTCAAAAATCTCAACTTCGCCGAACTAAAACGGCGGTCGGGTTGAGCCAAAATCCATTCGCCACAACAAACCGCAAATAAACAACCTTCACCTTAACTTGATGAAAATGACCGGTGGCAATGATCCGTCACAGATAACCGGATTAACAGATTCAACACTTCTCCAAATTATAGCGGAAGTAGGAACTGATATGTCACACTGGGTGACAGAGAAACATTTTACTTCCTGGCTGGGACTTGCTCCTAACTCACATCAATCCGGTACTTCATTTAAGAAGAGGAAAGTTAGAAACTCATCTAATGCGGGGCAGATTTTCAGAATCGCAGCCCAAACTCTTGTGCTAAGTAAGAAGAATGCAATTGGTGCATTCTATAGAAGAATTCAATCCAAGAAAGGAAAATTAACTGCAATGAAGGCAACTGCGAGAAAAGTAGCAGTTTGCTATTACAACGTAATGACTAAAGGTGTTGAATATGTGGAGTATGGTATACATCTCTACGAACAAGCTATCAAAGAACAACGTCTTAAATCTCTAAAAAAACAAGCATTATCTCTTGGCTTCAATCTCATTCCTCAATTGGAATGAGTTCATTAGCATTGACTGGTTATGCAATGCTTTAATTCCAAACGTAAATAGATTACATTATTTAATTAATATTTTATACAAATTATTTATCACGTAAATAATTAATTAATAATTTAGCAATTATATAAGTGATTATTACGCTTATTAAGCTCGAAATTACATCCAACCAGTCAAATGTATAATATATATATTTAAATAATCCAGGTCGCGGAAGTAATTGTGCAAACTCTAAACCTAATGCAATTAGAGATACTAAAATTGCTGATTGAATGATGCTTAGATTTAAATGTTTACTTTTACTTGATAAAATTAAGAACAATAATCCAGCTGGGCCAAGTAAACTTGGAGCGATTCCAATTATTAATTGTGGTACATAACTAATTTCATGAAATCGAAATACTTTTATCGGAATAATGAGTAGAAGAATGATCGCACCAAGCCAACCAAATAATATTTTGGCCTTATCTTTTTCAATATTCATTTTTTGATTCACTGAAGAAACCAGATAATAAAATAATATGTTTTGTATATAATTGCATAATGGCGTTGTTTTTAAGCCGCCGCCCAACACAACTGTGCCGCTTTGAAAAACAAATGCCAATAATTACTTATTAATTTATTTTGCTCACTACATTCAAAGAGCAACGGTGTTGCCGATAAGCGGCGCCCCAGAATAAGGATGCCGAGCAATACCAACAACTTTTAATTTATTAAATATTTTATTTAACAGAACAACTATTAACAAGAACCTTTACACGGAAGAACAAAGCCAATAATTACGAAATTGCCGATTGCGAATACGGCGTCCGCTTGAGTCCACAAATTTGTCGTTGCCAAATTTAACTTATTTAATGAACCAAAGTGAGACGGTTCATTAGCATTGGCGGGTTATATGCGTTTATTTATTATTGATACATTGAAAACTTTCTGGGTATTTTGCTAAATAATTTAGCTCTTCATCGGAGACTTGAATCGGAATTCCCATACGCCAAAAATAGTCGAATGCTCTAGAAATATACTCCTTGTTTACATTTGTTGTATATTCTTGAAAATATGAATTAACCAAACCTTCTTGGTCTAGCTCTAAATCCATTACTAAACAGGGCGATGAACAGGTATAATCAATTTTGTTTAAGTCTACTATTTTTGTTTTTGCAAAACCTTCTTCTTTCAAATATGTAATTTGAGTTTCTGTCAAAGTAGGTGATTCAAAAACCTTAAAATATACTTTCAAGTTTTTTATATCATATACTATGCTCCATTTAGTAAAATGACCTTGTGCTACTGACTTTAATATATTGAACGAATAAAGAATATCATCTTTCACATCATTATTAGAATAATTATCAATCATACTTGCCGCAGTACAAAAATTATACAGCGATCTGTCGTAAGTTGTATTTGCTTTTGCCTTGAAACCAGAAATTGATTCATTGTATGGACTGTTCGCCAGTACCGCGATTGGAAGTTCGTCTCCCTTTTTTACAACCATAATACCGTGTAAAAATTCTATAACGGCAACATTCCCGAATTTGTCACAGATAAGAAAATGAAACATTGAATTCCTATCTACTATTCGTATTACTTTATCAGTGCTTATCACTTCTTGAATGGTTGAACAATTGTCAAGCTGATATTGTATCCACTGACAGGCAGAAATTGAATTTCGATTATCTTTTGAGGGATATTGAGTACCCGGAAATGACATTTGTTCAATGACCAAACCGGTTTCATTCATTCCTCCATAAGGAAGATCCCTTCCCACTTGATTAAATGTAATGCTTCCATATTTTGAAATCCACTTTGCAGGATTTTCCAATGAATCCATAAGTGCGGTCTTTTCAACATTTCGCTTGTTGGTCATTAATAAACCAATTCCAATATGCCAGTCTAAGTTATGCCCCAATAATAAACTATTGTTATTTTTCAAAACAAACGATGTACAAGGAAAAACAATAGAAGAATTAAATGTGAGAGTTATCCCAATTATTAATAGTAGTATTTTATTTTTCATATTTAATATAATCTCCAATTTAGCTAAGCATATAACGG
>JAGUXE010000329.1 GCA_020061995.1 Ignavibacteriales bacterium
TGGAAAGATACTTTTCAAATAGTTAGATTTAGAGAAACGGAAATTGAGTGAGTAAATTTTGGTTAAAACTAAATTGCTGTAAACTAATTAACTTGCAAAGATCGAAAAGTGGTTGCTTAATTAAGGCGGCTTAAATTCTCTATTGATTTAGTGTAAGGCCGGATTGATAATTAAAATTTTGCCATTTCTCATAACAGTCAACTCTTTCATAATTACTACCCAACCCTTTATTGATTCCTCTAAATAATTTATCATTAAATGATAAGATTCAAGATTAGTGTTTTGATAGTTTTGCAGCCTCATTAATGGAAGGAATTTGTTATGGATGATATATATGATTTTTACGATAATCTATTGCCTAAGATGGTCTTAAGGATTGACGATTGCAGAGGGGTAATAAGAGTAGAATCTGAAAGTGAGTTAAAATATGGGACGATATTCCATTTAGAAATGGCGAGTGATGACTCTTTAGAAATGGCGAGTGATGACTCTAGATTTCGATTTCATGCAAAAAATACTTATACGGCTGAATCCCTTTTTTCGAGCTCCTCATTCACTTTTGAAACAGTAAAAGAAGGAAGTGAGAGTTTCATAGTTGCCAATACTGTTTTCTATGCCAGCTTCCCTCGAGAATTTAGAAGTCATCAACCAATTCACTTATCTACTTTTGTAGCACTCGTGAGAAAAGCATTACATTCTTATCGCAGATATGGGCAGCTCATGTATTATAACATCAATGAAGATGAAGTAGAGCATTACTTGAAGGAAACTTTTTTTTATGAAGGAAAGTTTAATCTTGAGATTATGCTTCCGTTCTTCTACTATTCTGATGAGGTTTTTTTGTGTCGAGTTAATAAATCTTCAGAACTAAAGATTGAATCCTCGACGCTTTCCTTTCCAAAAATAATAAGAAGCTTCAAGTGGTTAGAAGAATTAACTATGTCACAAAAAATGTTGGCTCAAATTCCGGAAGAGGTAACCGAATTATCCAATCTCAAAAAACTGGTGATTGATCTTCCTCGATGCAATAAACTCCCCATAACGATTGCACGATTAAAAAATTTGGAGATTCTGCAAATTGAAGGGACAATGATTAATTCTCTAAATGAAGGGGTTTTCGAATTAACTAAACTTAAAGAATTACACTTGAACAATAATTTTTTGCTGGATTATATCCCAAAGTCGATCAGCCGTCTAAGAGAACTTGAGATTATTACAATTAGATTGGGGAGTTCATATGAGATGAAACAAATAATGAACGACGATAATATTTCGGAAGCAGTTTCTAGATTTGACTTAAGAATAACCGAAATCCCGGAGGAAATTACTTTTCTACCAAAACTTAAAATACTAACTTTGGAAGGGCAAAATATTAAAACGGTACCCCCTTCGTTGTTTGAGATGGAAAGTTTAGTCGAAGTTAATCTTATGCACAATATAAAATTAGAGCGTGAAGAAGTTTATAGCTTGTTAATGAATTCATCGGGTAGAGATAGAATCAAATTAATTATTTAGTTATTAGTGGGAGAATAAAAATGAGTGGTTACACCGAATTGACTAACGCAATCGGGCATTGCATCGGTTATGGACAAGAGGATGCTGAGTTTTATTTCTTTGGACTCGAGGAAAAAAGCCAAGATATAAATGATGCTAATCCAAATTACGACAAATACTATACTGAATATTTTGAAAAGAGTAAAGGATTCTATGCTATTCCAAATCGCAAGTTTTCACAATCTAAAATAAGTGGGGGATCGATTTATAATACATATTTATATTTTTATAACGAACTGACAAATAATAGAATTACTGAGATAAAGGACTTTCTGAATGATAAAACACCTATTCTCATCGGGAATATCTGGCCATTTTCTAAAAATAAAAATAGTGATAAATACACAGACGAACAACAAAATTGGCTCTCGGATAATGAAACCAAAAGAAATAATTTTATTCTAAATTTTTTATTAGAGAAAAGCCAACAAAATAAAAAGATATTTATATTTGGTAAGCGAGATGATAGAAAAAAAATGTTTGAAAATCATGTTAAATCGTCTAATTTGAATATTAAATTTAACTACTATAAATTTGACAAATCTTCCCCGAAATACTACTTTGTAGAATCGAGTAATCAATCATTATTTCTGTTAAATCATCCAAGCTCTAGTTGGGGAAGAGTAAACTTGTCTCGTCCTAATCTAGACGAATTATCGAAGAGAATACATGAACAAAACCAGCAATAGGAAAAATAGAATTAGCGGTAAACAGCCGTTAACTAGGCTCTTAAAAATTTTCCAAAATATTAGGACATAAAGAATTTCCATACTATCGGTAAATTAGAGAGACGTTAATACCTTCTCAAATCATTTAATGATAAATTTTATGAAAAATTATACAGAAGACATCAAAAGAAGAAGTGAACTACTTGCTAAGATAATCGCCGGAGAAAAGTTATCGAAAGCAGATGCAGCATTTTATTTTGGTGTTACTGAAGTTACAATTAATCGTTACTTGAAATTCTATCGAGATAACGGACTACCTATTTTTAGCAAGAAAAACTGCATTACGATTACAGGAGAATTAAACGAAAGAGTTTTAATAGAAATTGCTTCAGATTATATACCCCTAAAACTCAATTCCGATGTATTTCATAAGAAGGTAAAAGTATTTGCAGAAAAGAGTGGTCTCAATTTCTTCCCGAAATTAATTCTTTTAACTAAAGCAGTTAATGAAGGAATAGAAATTATAATTGATTACACCCGATTATCTGACGGCGTTACTTCAAAATATTGTCTCCAACCGATTCGCCTTATAAACGATGACTTAAATTGGATACTTCATGCAATGAAAAAAAACGGTACAGTAATCCAGTCTTTCTATTTGAGTAGAATCGAAAATGTTACACTATCAAACACCAAATTCAAAAAGCAAAATATTCCGGTGGAGAGTGCAAAGATGTACGATATGGAGTTCAAGTTTGACAAAAAGGTTTATGATGAGCTTCAATTCAAAATTTGGTTTGAGGATTATAAGGTAACTCAAAACGAGAATCATACAATCTTAAAGACAAGACAAACCATTTCAAATGCACTCGCATCATGGTGTATTAGTTGGTGGGATACAATTGAAGTTGTACAACCCGTAGATCTAAAAAATTATATCTCCGAGATGATCAATCTTTTTCAAACAAAAAACACTAAATGAAATGAAGATTCTTTTAGATATCGATGACACTTCACTCATCTTAAAGGATGGGTCTACAAATTACCAAGAACATCCTCGTCTGAGTGAACTAATTGAAACACACCAAGTATTTTTATACTCGGGAAATACTGAAATCGAAAAATATTATAAAAAATGGAAGACTAAAGGTTACATAAGTAAATCTGCCGATGAATATCCAAAGGCTGATGTATTAATAGATAACGAATGTAATCTTTGGAAAGATTTTGTAACGGTTAAAAAAGCATATTATTCAATCGATGAGTTTTTTGAAAAAGAATCAATCAAATAATAAATAGCTTTTCTAATTACTCTTCAAGTCTGCGGAAATATGTAATGGCACTGAATCCCAACCATACTCGCAATCTCTGCAAGCGAGGTTATTCTCACCTATCAAACATCCACATGGTATTATTTCTAAAGAATCAACTAATGGTTGGAGTTCATCATCCCAACCTAATCCGTATTGCAGAAATGAGATTTTATTAGATCCGCATTTAGGGCATGTTTTGTTTAGCCTTTCATTCGGATCGCAGAACTGCTGGTAAAGTTTTATCTTGGCTTCTTCCATTACTTACATTCATATGATTAATCTAAAAAATTAAAGTTGTACAACTAATATAATTAATTGTTCAAAAAATATTTTCAAAAATAATGTCGTTGTGATATAGAACATTATGAAATAATTAAAAAAATGTTAAGTTGTAAGAGAGTTTATCATACTGCTTTATTTTATGAGAATTGACAAATAGCATTATTTGTCAATTATTTACCAATATAAGAATAAGGGGTTTTTTTGGCTTCCTTGTACTTGATGGATTTACTACTGAACTGCTTTGCATTTGGGGCAATTACTGCAACAGCAATTAACGATAGGGTTGTTAAACTTGGCTTCGATGAATACTACAAAATGATTACCACAACTACTACTACTAACGGACGAAAATCAGCTACTAATACTTCCAGATTAAAACGAAATAAATTTTATTTGTGTGAAAATAATGTGCTCGTCAAAAGCGATAACTGGATGGGAGCGGTATGGCTGTGTTTTGGGATTGAGTGCTTTTGAGAAATAGAGTTTCTTAGATAAAAAAAAGTTCTGAATGATGTTCTGCAACTGCACTGTGGGATGTTATTTTTAAATAAATATTTAAGTGCAGGATAGGTAATAGTTATACCAAAAGAAAATATCCAAAATTTGAGGTGAAAAATGGCTCAAGAAACTATTTATACTAAAATATTAGCTTTTGCAGATAATTGTACTTCTAATTCAATTGAGGAATTAATTTATAATACAAAATGGGGGTCAATAAATTTTGATGTAGCAAAACTAGACCTTGAAAAACTTTTTTCAATGTTGAACCACCTAAAATTATTACCAATAGAATTAATACCAAACGATGTTGCCACAAATATTTTGAATCAAGGCACACCTCTTTTACAAACAATCGAACAAATACGAAAGTTTACTGTTGAGCAACCAAACCCTGTTGATAATAGAAACAATTTAACTTCAAGTTTGAAAAATCAGATAAATGAGTTTTATAAAATTACTCAAATATGGATTCCATATTTAGCATATCAAAAAGGTGACGTTCAAAAAAATATTGAAATTCTAACCCAATCTGTAAAATTGGCTAATAAAACTTTAGAAGACGCAAAGAAAGACATACAGAATAAATCAAAAGAGATTGATGAAATAATAAGTGTTGCTAGAGAGGCATCAGCAAGTGTAGGTGTGGCTCACTTTACAGCTGATTTTTCAAAAGAAGCTTCAGATGTCGATGAAAAAGCAAATAATTGGTTAAAAGCAACTGCACTTTTTGCAGCGACAACATTAATACTTGCATTGTTATCATTACTACTTATTAACATTAAAGATTTGACTACCCCACAGCTAATTCAATTAACCACAACCAAATTACTGGTGCTTGCAATCCTTATCAGCGCCACAATATGGTGTGGGAAAATTTACAAAGCAAATAAGCATTTATCAATTGTAAATAAACACAGAGCAAATTCTTTGAAAACATTCCAAGCATTTATGAAAGCCGCAGAGAATGATTATGCACGTGATGCAGTATTATTGGAGACTACAAAAGCAATATTCAGTTTGTCTCCAACTGGCTATCTAGATAATGATACATCACAATTGGATGCTAGTACTAAAGTAATTGAATTAATTAAAAATGGTTCTCAAATAATTACAAAGTCATAATAGTTTTGGCATAACTAGCCAATGCTAATGAACCGTCTCATTTTGGTTCATTAAATAAGTTAATTTTGGCAACGACAAATTTGTGGACTCAAGGCGACAGCATTTTCGCATTCGGGCTTTCTAAAATTCTTGGGTTGGTTGCTCCGTTACAAGTTTGTTGTTCAAAGTAGTTCTGTTAAATAACATTGTTGCAAACTGCGCTTACGATGAAAGTTAAGCACAGTTTGCGAAATATATGACAGTTGTTTTTTTAAGTGACATCGCCTTGCTGAGGCGCTGCTTATCGGCCATGCAGTTATGTGTTTTAAAAAATGAGAGGTATATATGACATTAGTTTTAACAGAGGTTTCAAGAATTGGTATAGCAATGGCTGCCGATTCAGCAATTACAAAAATTCAAGGAAAGAAAATTTTGGAAGTTGATCACCAAGGTTGGAAAAAATTATTACGAGTTCCCAAAATAAATGCTGGAATCTCTTACTGGGGAATGATTGGTGCCGTGACTAATCAACAATTTGATGTTTGGCTACAAGATAAAATAACAAATGGTAATTACGATGACTTGAATTCGTTCGCAGACTATTTAGTAGTTGAGCTTAATATGGCTTGTAAAAATGTTCCACTAAAAAATGGTTATGATGTTGGTATTCACGTAGCGGGCTATTCCAAATGGACTGACAATGTTGTACGTCCGACTTTTTTTCATATTCATAATGGACACGGAAGAATTAAAATGAATGAAAAAAGAGACGCAAGTGGAAATCTTCTATCAATAAATCCAATTTGGGATTCGGATCCAAGAAAGTTATTTGAAAAACATTTTGACTTTCCAGATGTCAATCGACCTATTCAAGATAGTATTAATATTTTGAATAACGGTGGTTGGATTACTAGGAACGGTGATTTTTTTCTTTATGTAGTATTTCAGAAATTTATTGATGACGCTGTAAATTTTATTCACCTTTCACCAAATATTAGAATTCCTAAAAATCCAACGAGTATAGCGTCAAGAAAAGGTTTCTTACATATCATTTTGGAATCCATTATAAGATTGTATAGATGTAGTAATCAAAGTAAAATAGTTGGTGGAACAGTTACTAGCTTAGCAATTGGTCCCAAAGGATATATTAGTTAAAAACACATAACAAGTTCTTCAAGGCCGACCGCTTTAAACTGTTCGGCAATTGTATAATTATAATATTGCGTTGTAAAGGTTAGTTGCTCTTTGAGTTTAGTGAACAAAATGAATTAATAAATAAATTATTGGCGTTTGTTTTTCAAAGCTGCATTGCTGTTATGGGCGGCGGATTAAAAACAACGTCGTTAGAACACACTAATTAATTGTTATTAAACTATAATAGTTGGAGATAAAAGAAATGGCACAAGATTCTAAAAGAAGATGCCCAGATTGTGAGATTGATATATCTGGTCTTTCCTTTTCTAAAAAGGGTGACGGAAGATGTATTGAATGTAAAGGAACTGGACATGATAAACATTCAGAAGCATTAGTTCAATTTGCAACTTTGGGACAAGAAGGCGACAACTATCCTTGTAAAACATGTTCTGGGACTGGTCAATGCCAGACTTGTGGTGGAACTGGTTATGAATATTACACTGAAGTTGATGATAACCACAAGACTAATGAAGAGTATCTTGCTACTCATAGACACGAAACTGAAATGAATGATTCTTCTGATGCCTACCTCAAAGGAGCTATTCGCAAGAAGGTCGAAAAGGATATGAATCGCGAAACATACATACTGATTTTTACTATGGGAATTGGTGTATTGTGGGGGTGGTTAGAAGGGGGCTGGTTTGGTGCCTTTATTGGATTTATAATTGGATCAATCTTGGCGCAAGCAATTAATAAGGTGGTGGGTTGGTTCACTTAACCTCGCCAGGTGCTTGTGGCGATCGGAAGTTGCATCGGGCTACGACTTTAGAGCATGGCGGGACACTAAAACGTCGATATTAATTTTCAATAGGAATAAAGAAACGACTAATGTTTTATCACAAATTCCAGATTTAATAAAAAGACATTCAAATTATAAAAAAGATTTTCAGAAAATAAGTGAAACAGATTTTAGATTTATTCTAAGAAGTAAAGATGATACTGATAGAGAAATTATAAATACACTTATGGTTTTTGATATTCCTAAATAAAAGTCCAGCTAACTAGCAAATCAAGGTGGAAGCTGTTTTCTCATTTGGCATTTTAGAAGTTTATAAGTTTTTTCTTCCGACAGTTATGACAATGTAAAGACAGAAATTATTTTTGTTTTATGTTTTTCTGGGGCGAGGCAGGAAAGGTTATGCATAGGTATTTGCGGATGTCAAAAGCTCTTCTAAACAAATAGGCAAATACTTGTGCAGAACCGTTGGGATTCAACCGAGCCCACTTTTTACAAATGAAACGAAATGGAGTAAGGGCAGATGTGTTTCCCCCCTTACGGAATGAAGTGTTGATGAAGTGACAAGGAATCGTGCCGAGTTTACATAAGCCAACATTATAGGATTACGATAGAACTACAAAGTGAGCGTTAGAATTTCCCCAATAGGTACTATAATGTTTCTTATGTAATACTGGCTGAAAATGTAATGATGAGGTGATAAAAAAATGATAAGTAAAAATGTTTATGTGGGATTTGGTTTTGGTTAGGGTGGGATGGGGGGAAAGTTCTGTCTTGGGGTTTAGTGAGAAGAAGTGATGTAGAAGAAAAAAAATAGTAATACTCTCATAGGCAAATGGAAATAAAATGAAAAATTCAAAAATTCTTGTTTTATGGATTTGTTTTTTATGCAATACAGTACTTACTGGACAATCCTTTTTAGGTGTAACTACGAAATCAGTAAATTTTAGAGTAGGTCCAAGCGAAGAGTTTGAAATAATTAAAACTTTAAAAACTGGGGCGCAATTATTTATATATTCACTCGATCTGGATAATGGTTTTTATTTTGTGATTGATATTGAGACGAACGAAGAAGGTTATGTCCATAATAATTTTGTGAAAATTTTAAATGAAGCTAAGAGAAATGATGGAAATATTTTTACGCCAGTAGAAAAAATAACAGGATATAATCCCACGATCAATATTTTTAATAATACTACCAAAAACCTCACACTGAAATTAAACAATATACGTTACACGTTTAGTCCAAACGAAGAAAAGAAAATAGAGCTGACGCCAGGGATTTATAATTATTATGCTTCCGCACCATATGTGATACCAGATTATGGAAGTGAAAAACTTGAAAGTAATTATTTATACGAATGGGAATTTTACATTGTAACAAGTAGTCATACCAGCAGAAAGAAAAAGTAAGAAGTTTAAGGATTCAATTTGTTTTGTAATTAAAAATAATTTTTAATAAGAATAAGATTTGAAATACATGAGTGCAATTAAAAATAATCCGTACAGAGTTCTGGGGATATTAGGTAATTCCAAAGAGAAAGAATTACAAAGGCAATTAGCAAAATTAAAAGCATTTACATCTGTCGGAAAGACAGTGAGCTTTGAATATGATTTTGATTTTTTAGGGGGTTTTGAAAGGGGGGGAGATGAGATACTTAAAGCTGCAAATAAGATAGATCAACTAAAAAACAAGATTCATTATGCTATGTTTTGGTTTATTAATGTAAATAATATTGATGAAGTAGCATTAAATCATCTTAAAAACTCAAATGTTCAAAAAGCAATTGAGATATGGGAAGCAACTCTTGCAGAGAAATCAATCACTACAAAAAATTTTAGTGCGTTACAAAATTTAACCACTTTACAACTTGGGTTGAGCGCAAATAACGGTTCGATTGAGGTTGAAAAGTTCGTAAAAAATATTGAGTTAAAAGGGAATATTCTGAAAAGGGAAATACTTGAGAAATTTACTGAATTGATAATTGGTGAGAATGCAGCAATAGATTACGATATTCTTGTTAAGGATATTATTGATGAGTTATTAGAATTATTAAAACCTTTGCAAGAAACTAAAAGCTCGGTTATAACTATTAAAAAAATAATAGAAAGTTTCAAAAATTATCCAGCAGAAATAAAAAAGTATGTACTCGAAAAGTATATAAATAAACCAATTTCAGAAATAGAATTAGCAATCGAAAAAGCTAAGAAAAGCAGGGAGGAGAATAGTTTTAACGGAGATAAATATGGTGAAAGGTTATTCAAAGATACTAAAGCAAATTTAGTGTTATTAAAGGAACTGTTAGGAGAGAATGACTTCAAATATGAGATGATTACCAGTAATGTAGCAGATGAAATGTATCAATGTGCAATTGATTACTTCAATGCAAATGATGAAGATAAGGTGAGTTACCTTGGGGAAAATGTATTGAAAATATTGAAATACGCAAGATCAATAGTAAAGACTGGACAGGTAAGGAATAGAATTGATGATAATATTGAAAAGGCGAATGAATGGTTAAGAAACAAACCATTTAGAGAGAAAATGAAAAAGATAGAAAATTATGTCGAATTAATAATGACTGAGATTAATAAATTAGAAGAAAGAGAAAATACAATAGCGAGTGCAAAAAAATTAGTCGAAGATTGTAAACCTCACTTAGAGGTAATTGCTTTTGTGCTCAAAGCGGATGATGAAATATATTTACAACTTAGTAGTAGAATATTACATGAAGCAATGGAGATGGTTGTAGATATAATTAATAGAGAAATCAATTATGTAAAGACTAATTATTATGGAATGGCGACACAAGCTTTAAAGTTAAGTGTTGCAAGAGGTTTAACAGTTTTAGTAATGCTTAGAAAAATGGAGTGTGTGCCTGAACTTAAGCAGAGATTAGAGGAAAACATAAAAGGTGTTAAAGAAATAAATGACATGATAAATGTTACAGTACGATCTAGTAATAGCGGATATAGTCAAAAGACTACAAATAATATTGGATATAGACAAACTGAGCCAATCAGTTCAGGTTGTTACTTAGCTACAATGGTATATGGAAGTTATGAACATGAACAAGTTATGATATTGAGAAAGTTTAGAGATGAAAAGTTACTGAAAAGTGAAATCGGAAAAATATTTGTTAGGACTTATTATAAAATATCGCCAATGATTGTGATAGTATTGCAAGATAAGCGGCGAATAAATAATTTAATTAAAATAATCTTAGATAAACTAATTAGTGTGGTGAAATGAAAAAGATTAAACTCGCAGTCATTATCGTAGTAATTGTGCTCTGGAGTAATGGTATGGAAATCAGAGCAGATGAATTAACTGAATTGAAAGTTAAGATTGAGTCCCTTGAATCAGCGAATAAGAGAATTAGTGATGAATTGAGTAAAGCTAGTTCAAATATCAAAATGCTCGAGATAAGAATTAAAAATAATAATGATAGTTTAATTCTATTCAAGCGGGAACTAAATGAGAATGAGAAAAATATACAACAATTGTATGCAGATTTAGGAAAACAGATTAAGGTAAATAGTGAGAAATCGGATGCTGAGATCAGTACATTGAATGATACATTAAGTAAAAATACATTGTACTGGATAATTGCAGTGCTGGGATTGGGGTTGATGTCAATCTTGTTCTATTGGATATTGAAAAATAAATTATACAGAGAAAAGAATGACTTAAATCAAAATATCAAAAAAACATCTGATGCTCTAAGAGAGGAACAGGTGAAATTAGATGAACAATTTTTGAAAGTGTTAAATACACAGCTACAGATAATGACTTCTGAAAGACAAAGTCAGAGAGAAAATGAAGAAATAGATCATTCCTTAGCATTGAAAGTTGCTGATGAAATTGTAAGGATTCAGAAGAATTTAAATCAGATGGATAAAGAAACCAGGGGGTTAAAACAGTTAAGTGCATCGGTAATTAGAATTAAAGATAACTTTGCGGCGAACGGTTATGAGATGATTGAAATGTTAGGTGAGAAATATAAGGAGGGAATGAGAGTTGATGCAAATTTTCGACCAGATGAAAAACTTAAACCAGGGGAACAGATAATTACAAGAATTATTAAACCACAGGTAAATTACAAAGGGAAAATGATACAACCAGCTCAAATTGAAGTTAGTAGCGGTGAATAATTAAAAAGGAGCAAAAAAATGGGAAGCAATAAAATAAATTTTGGTATTGATTTGGGAACTACAAACTCAGCGATCGCGAAAATGGAGGGGGGTAATGCTAAAATTAGAAAAAATGAAAACCAAATGGATACAACTCCTTCTTGTGTTAGTTTTAATAAGAGAGGGGCAGTTCAGGTTGGTTTAACAGCATACAATACCCTAAGAAGAGATAAATTGAATTCTATGAAAGATTTCAACAATGCTGAGATGAATGCATTTATTGAATTTAAGAGGACAATGGGGACAGATAGAGTTTACGAAAGTAAAAATATGGGAAGGAATTATAACTCTGAAGAGTTGTCTGCAGAAGTTCTCAAGAAGTTAAAATCGTTATATGATGAAGAAATAAGAGCCGCTGTTATAACTGTACCAGCAAAATTTACGATTAACCAGAATGATGCAACTGCACGAGCGGCGAAGATGGCTGGATTTGAGCATTATGAGCTTTTACAGGAACCGATAGCGGCAGCTATGGCTTATAGTTTGGAATGCGAAGAGAAGAATGGGATATGGGTAGTTTTCGATTTTGGGGGGGGGACTTTTGATGCCGCAATTGTGAAAGTTGAGGATGGGATTATGAAGATTCTTGATACTGAAGGAGATAATTATTTGGGGGGGAAAAATATCGATTATGCGATAGTTGATGAAATCATAATACCTTATTTGAAAGAGAATTATGAGATTGAAAGTGTTTTGGTGAATGATGAGAAAAAGGAAATATTACGAAATGCGTTGAAAAGTTATGCTGAGGAAGCTAAAATAGAATTGTCTGTAAAAAGTGAGAGTAATATTTTATCTGAACTTGGGGATATTCGTGCAGAAGATGAAGCTGGGAATGAATTTGAACTGGATATAAAAATTACAATAGAATACCTTGAAAAGATTATAGGAAAGATATATCAAAAAGCGGTTGATTTAACAAAAGAATTATTGAAAAGAAACAATATAAGCCGAGAAAAGATTAATGCGATAATATTAGTCGGAGGACCAACTTTTTCACCAATAGTTAGAAATATGCTTAATAATCAGATTGCTAACAAAATTAATACAAAAATAGATCCTATGACAATTGTGGCGAGAGGAGCGGCTTTGTATGCCTCAACAATAGACATTAGTGAGGAAGTGATTGCACTGAGGAGAGATGAGAAAAAACTTCAAATAAGTCTTGGGCACGAGGCAACAACGGTAGAGGAACAGGAATGGGTAACAATTAAATTGTTAAGTGAGAATAATTTAGAAGGAGAGTATTATTTTGAGTTTGTTAACGGAGATGGTTCATGGGGAAGTGGTAAAGCAAAGTTAAGCCGTGAAGGGGAAATAGTTGAAGTACAATTAGAAAAAAATTGTGCAAATGCATTTACGGTTAACACATATGATAAAAGTATGACTAAACTTGAGTGCGAACCGAGTGAATTTACGATTATACAGGGGAGTAAAGTGCCGAGTGCTCCACTACCCTATCATATTGGTATAGAAGTTTGGGATAAAGAAAAAGGACGGGAAATATTTTTACCTATAAAAGGATTAGAGAAGAATCAGTCACTACCAGCTACTGGAGGAGTTGATGAAATACTTAAAACAACCAGAATAATGAGACCAGGGGTTAAAGATGATTTGATAATAATACCTATTTATCAAGGATCAAATGATGCTAGAGGAACTAGGGCTATCTACAACGAGCATGTTTATGATATTCATATCAGCGCAGAGAATTTCGAGAAGCTCTTGCCGATTGAGAGTGATGTTGAAATTACATTGTATGCAGACAGATCGCAGGAGATGACACTTACAGCATTTTTCCCTTATTTAGAACATAGTGAAGAAATTAAAGTACCGAAAGAAACACAACAAACAAAAATTGATGCAAATTTCTTGGAGACTGAAATTGAGAAGGCTGAGCAAAATGTCAGAATGATTAAAGAGGAAGGAGTTTTTGATGAAGGACAGATTCTAAAAATAACAGAAGAATTAAGTGAAATGAAGAAATTATTAGAGCAAGGAAGAAGTGACTATGATAGAAAAAAACAGGTGCTAAATAATTTAAGACTTACACTACAAGAAATTGATAGGATTATAGATAAAGCAGAATGGCCAAAAGCAGAGAGTGATTTGAATGAGGCATTTTATGAACTGGAAGATATGTTCAGTAAGGTAAAAGGAAAAGTTGAAGAGATTGACGATGACAAAGTTACCGAAACAATAAATGAATTTAAGGAACGTATACCACAAGTAATAAAAGCCAAGGAAATAAAAATTGCAAGAGAAATGACAGAACTGATCAAGAGTATTACATTTTCGTTGTGGGATTTGGCAATGGGGGCACAAATGGAAATCCAGATATTAAGAGATTTTAATAATGATTTTGGTATTCTAGAATGGAGTGATAAAAACAAAGCCAGAGTATTGATTAATCAAGGTTTACAAATGGCTAGTAATAACCCAAGTAAGCAAAAATTGAGACCTTTGGTTCTCGAATTGTATAAATTATTACCAGGTGTTCAAACGCCATTGAGTGGTGGAATTGGGCGCCAGGGGATATTAAAAATTGGAAGATAATATATGAACCTCATTTTAAAAAAAGGTTATCAATTAAAAGATACTTTTGAGATACAATTTCAGATATGCACTACTAGAATTACAAATTCATATAGAGCAAAAAACAAAGAGGGTGAATTAGTAAGAATTGACCTAATAAATTTAGGGGTATTGCCATCAAGTTATTTTGATCAAGAGGGTAAACTATTGTATATAAATATACTGGAAGCAATAGAGAATGAAAATCTACCAAAAATAATTGAATGGGGAGAAATAAGGTTAGAGAATGAAAGATATGCGTATATAATATTAAAATTTATACCAGGGGAAACAATAGCGGAAAAAATTAAAAGAGAAGGAATACTGTCGCCTTATTCGGCTGTGCCAATTGTTATAGAATTGCTAGAAACATTAGAGTATTTACATGGGTTGAAAAATCCAATAGTCCACAATAGCATTAATCCCGATGCAATAAAACTTGATTATCTTTCCAACAGAGACAAACCAATTTTGACAAACTTTGAAAATGCAAGGGTGCTAGGATTGGATGAGAAAAAGGTATCAATGAAATTTTTGCCACTCTTTTATACATCACCAGAATTATTGAGTGGGATATATAGTCCTAAAAGCGACATATACGCTGTTGGTGCATTATTATATTATACAATAATGGGTGAGCCACCATATTATAATGAAAATATTTTAACAGCACCACTTAATGAACAGAGAGTGTTGATGGAAGCCC
This sequence comes from Ignavibacteriales bacterium, assembly GCA_020061995.1. Next base: position 14,824 of record JAGUXE010000329.1, read on the forward strand.
AGAGGGAGAGGGGATTAAATTTTACATTTGTAGATGAGGATTTAATCGACGATCATTTGAAAAATGCTATAACGAAATCGTTAATGGTTGATCCACGTGAGAGATTTGATAATGTGGTTGAGTTCATAAAAGTACTGAAAAGAGAAGTGGTATTAGAGCTTAGCAATAAGAGCAAACAATATATAAAGGCAAAAGCGACAGGTGATAAAAAGAAAGAGATGGGATTCAATAAAATTGCGGGGATGGAGAAACTCAAAAAAGAGTTAAAGGAAGATGTTATAGATTATTTGAACAATCCAGAGTTATATGAAAAATATAAAATACCGATGCTAAACGGTATATTGTTTTTTGGACCTCCAGGATGCGGTAAAACATTTATTGCAGAGAATTTTGCTGCTGAGGTTGGATATAATTTTGTATTAATAAAACCATCTGATTTACAGAGTAAATATATTAATCAGACACAGGAGAATATAGGTAAGTTATTTAAAGAGGCTTATGAAAAGGCACCCACAATAATATTTTTGGATGAGTTGGATGCTTTGGTTCCAAGTAGGGAAGATAACTTACATCAGATGCATGCAGCTGCAGTGAATGAGGTTTTAGCACAAATGACAAATTGCGGTGAAAAGGATGTTTTTGTTATAGGAGCTACGAATAGACCAGAGAAGATCGATTCAGCAATATTGAGAACAGGAAGATTAGATAAAGCGGTATATATACCGCCACCAGATCTAAAAGCAAGGATAACGATATTTAAAATATATTTGAAGGATAGACCGACTGATTTAGACGTTGATTACGCTTATCTAGGAGAGAAAACTGACAATTATGTAACCAGTGATTTGAAGTTTATGATTGATCAAGCTGCTAAACGTGCTATGAAATCAAAAAGTAGAATTACAATGGAAATGCTTGTAGATGTAATAAAAAATACTCAACCTTCAGTTACGCTAACTGAAATAAAAAAATATGAGCGTTATAAAAAGGAATGGGATGATGAGAGAAGAAGAGAATCAGGGGCTGACGATAAGCCAACATTTGGATTTACAATAAACAATTAAGGCGAGTGAATAATGACAAAAATAGAATTAAAAGAATATCAAAGATTGTTATTTAGAACAACATTTTGTTTGATGGCTTGTGATGGGGACATAGATGAAAGGGAAATAAAAGAGATTAGAGAAATGGATCAATCAGCCTCATTCTTCCAGGGAATCGATTTAGCAGATGAACTTGAAAGTTTACTCGCTGATTTAACTGTGAAGGGTAAAAAAATTGTTGAAGAGTTATTTGTTACATTAGACAAAATAGATTTATCAATAGTCCAGGAATTATTATTGCTTGAAGTTGCATTTAGATTAATCTATGCTGATCAGCGGGTGGATGAGAATGAAATTAAATTCTTAAAATTATTGAGAAGTAAATTAAAAGTAGATGATAGTACAATAAGAGATAGATTTGGAGAAGTTGAATATTTGTTTGAAAAAGGGGAAAAAGTGGAGATGCGTAAAGATTTGACAAAAGATGAGTTTTTTAATAGAATAGCTATTACCGAAATGAAACATCTTGAAGTTATTGACTTTTCAACTTATCAAGGGAAAGAATAGTCATAAATAAGAATTAACAATGAGAAGAATTATTGAGTATTAAAAATATTAAAATATCGTTAGTGATACTTTTCGGTATTGCAATATTTGATATGCCTTATTGGTATTATCAATTGGTGAGAATATTTGGAACTCTAGGTTTGGCTTATCTCGCTTGGAAGTTCTATCAAGAGAAAATAAAGTATTTGCCGATTGTATTTGGAGTTGGTGCAATATTCTTCAATCCGATTATTAAAATTGATTTTGGTCGAGATATGTGGCAAATAATTGATTTTGTTTTTGCATTGATTGTATTGGGTACTATTGTGTTTGATAATTATATAGTTAGTAATTGGAAGGAATAACAATGGAATATGAAAGCGCCAATGCAGTGAATTTACTCGCACGAAGTATACATTGGAATAATTAATCTAATATGATGTGAGTAGAAGTTATGAAAATTGCATATGCTTTGTTTAAGTGGAGAGACTTTAAAAACTAGTATTTTAAAAGGAGAAAATAGTGACTACCGACGTATTAATATGGATTAGTATAATTTATATAGCGATAATCGTTATAGTAAGGGCGGTTGTAACTATAGCATTTATAAGAATTTATGATGATTATCCTTATAATAATATTTGGGAAAAATTGTTGAGAGGATTTATCCTTTTTATAACTAGTTTTTGGGATTTTGCTAAGTATGGTTTACTGATATTGATTATTGCATTCGTTTTCAAACAATGTACTGGTGAGAGTCTTTTTGAGAATAGCTACAAAGAAGTAGAGAAAGATATGAATTCACTTATAATTTTCTATGATGAAATAAATTATGGCGATGAGGATTCAAATAAAATAAAAGTTGAAAAATACAAGCAAACGATCTTAGCATATAATGAAAGTAAAAAAGAAAAAATAAAAAAATTTTCGAGAACCTATATAACTTATCGTAAGTACTACGATATTGATGTTGTTAATATGATAAAAGAATTAAAACCAGGGAATGAACTGGAGTTAAAATTCAGTGAAAAAACATTAAAGCTAAGAAAAAAACTAAAAAAATTCGGGCTAAAGAATTTTGTCGAGGCCATGGATATTGATGTGATTGGATCTATAAATAAAGTAAAGGAAAAACTGTTAAACCGAAGTGAGTATGAATTAAAGAATTGGCAGGAAAAAATGACTATACTTAATAAAAACATTGCTGAACGACGGAATGATTTACATAAATATCTTTTCAATGAAAACTATAATGAAAATTTAGAAGATTGAATGGGTGTTGGAATTAAAAGAGGTTAACATTGATTAATAGAATAAAAATAATTACAGCATCTGATGTCATGGTAGAAAAGATTATAATTTATTATTCTGGTTTACTGATGTATTATTTGAGATGAACTAGTTTCTTCTAGGTTGGAAGGGGTTGTGATCTAGTTATTTGAGAAATTAATATATTGTTGATATAAATTTAATAAGATAAAAAACGACTTATTATTTTGATTGACATATATGAAAAGTATAAATGTGTTAAACCGACATTTACCAATTTTCGTTTGTTGGGTTTTTGATTCCAAGAAGTTGGGGTTACTAGTGATCGAAGATTGCGTATCAAAAATTATGACTGCGATAATTCCAGTGAAATTAAGATATACTTCTTGCGAATATCAATTTTTTATAAATGAAAACAGTAGTGAGGGTTTAGAAGAAAATAAACTGTTCGCAATAATTTAGATAATGAAAATATTTAAGAGGATGTGAAAGTGAAAGCGGAAGTTGGAAAAGATGGAATATATATTCCTTTTATAGGGGATTGGGTTAAACTGTCTAAAGGAAAAGAGGAGTTGCTTCAGAAGATTAAATTAGAGGATTTAATACTACCAGATAAAATAAAAAAATTCGCAATAGAAAGATTGAAGATAAACAGCTTTGCAGAATTGATTTTGATTGATAGAAGATTACTTAATAGAATTCAGAATCTGAAACGCAATACGGTTGAATACACAAATCGTTATATAAAAAAATGTTTGCTAGAAATTGAAAATGGAGTTTACCAAGAGAATAAAAGTTTGTACGTCATTATTGATGGAATCATGAGTTTAGCAAATGATAAGACACGGGAAATCTTGTTAACAAGGTGGAGTGAAAGTGGTATAAATAGTTATAAAGAAGTTGGCAACAAAACTGGGCTGAGTATTGAGGGCATACGACAAATTGTTAATCGAAGATTAGCAACATTAAAAGCGGAGTTCGATTTTTACTTGTTAGACTTTTTATCGAAGATAAGAGAATATTTGGAAGAAAATTTCAAGAGAGTAGTAATTGATGAATTTATAGTTAGCGAAAAAGAAAAAAGTATGTATGATCCAAAATTGTATTTTGGAATCATATGTGAAATATATCCATTCATACCTATTGAAGGATTTAAGGTTAATTATCTTCAGTCTAAGTTAATGAATAGAAATAACACCTACCAAACACTGAATCAAATGTACGATGAGTTAATGAAAATGAAGTTTGTATCTCACGGACTTTTTATTGAGCAAATCTATGAACAACTGAATATTACCAGTGATGAAGATAAAATTAAATTATTCTACATACTGCTAGAAAGTAATGGATTTATTTTTGATAAGGATAGTAATAATAGAACTACTATTCGAAGGAAAGAAGAACTACACAGTTTAGCAGAGCCTATTTTTTCGGAAGCGGAAAAACCAATGAATATCAGACAGCTTATTTATAAAATTCAAACCAAGTTTAATGAACAAAGTTAAGATATGGTACTGAGGTTATGAAAAAAGATGATTATTTGAGTAGGTTTAGACAATATGGATTAGAACGTGTATTTGCTTTTGAGTATCCAGATTTTGTTTTTGTTTTGGTGGGTTATCCGATTTGGCGGGGTTATATAGTTTTCAAAAAGCTTAATTTCAATTTAGAAGTGATGCCAGAGATAAATCTAAAAAATCGGTTAATCTCTTTTCCTTCTGATATGGATTTGTATGATGATGAAAATAGGAATGTTGAACAGAAGTTTGAAGTTATTGACTTAAGTAGTGATTTTATTAGTGAAAAGGTCGAGCGGTTCTTTGAAATGATTCCGAAAGAAATATCAGATGCTGTTTCTGTTTTTAAGGATTCGCATTGGGAGATTGTTAAAGCAATCGTTCAGTTTGGTGATCAGTTACTCAATTTGATAAATACTCAACCAGCTATCGGTTATATAACTGTTAATATGTGTAAGTTGAATGGAACTTATAACACTTCGAACAATTTTGATTATGTAGAAAAAATAATTCTTAATAAACAACGTGAGATAGTAGAGATAGCAAGGTTGATTGGAAGTCAGCGAATTGTAAAAGCATTGGCCAAATTAGATTTGGATTTATTGACTGTTGAGAATCTAATTGCACTAAGACAAGGTTTATCGATTACCAGGGAAATTCGGGATAGAATACTTGAGATGATTTCTCATGAGAAGAAAATTGAATATGGACTATTTCAGTTAATTGGAACTCATTCATATTTGCTTAAGATTATTACTAATAGAGCAGTTAGAGAGATTGTTAAATCGAAGCAGCGTGAAGAACATATTAAGAAGTTGATTGAAGTTTATAAACGTTTTGAGGCTTATCAACTTAAAGAACCGAAATTTAATTCAATACAGGGGATGAAAAATATTGATGAAAGAATTGAAAAGGGATTGGTGAAGCTAAGAGGTTATGGAATTAATTTTCCAGAACCTCCGATAAAAGGGAATGAATATATAATACCGATTGAAACATATGTGGATTTGAAATATTGGGGAAGGAAGCAAATGAATTGTATTGGCGGTTATAGTGATAGTATAATGAGAGGGAAAAAATATTTATATAAAGTTATATATTTTGGTGAAGAAGCAACATTGGAATTAAAGATTTTAAAGTATGGAATGAAGATAGGTGACTTTAAAGGAACTAGAAATGGCTCAACTACAAGAACATTGAGGGTATTAGTTGAAGATTGGTTAAAGAGTAGCGAAGTTAATGTTAATATTGAAATGAGTTCTTTTTGGAGTAGATAGCATTTGATGTTTTATAGAAAGTGGAGAATCAAATTTATAGATTTGGGTAATTTGTAAGAGTGTTTTATTCGTTATCTGGATCGTGACAGTAAAGGATTACATCGGCAACTGCTTTTTTGCCAGATGGTGTTAGGGTTAATGAATCGTCTTCAAGAAGACCGTGCATTCTTACTAAACCGATTTCAAAGAAGTGTTCTTCTTCGTCGAGTTCTTCATCTTCATCAATATTGCAGAGTATTTTTATTAGCTCTTCTTGAGAGACATAATTATAGAATTCTTCAAAGTTATCAGCTTTTACTTGTGGCATTTTTAAGGCTTTCGAATTTTAATTTTTTAAAATCATTTGTTTGGTTATGGTTTGAGTGACCGATTGAATTTGGTAAATATATATACCAGAGGGAAGGTTTTTTGCATCAAAGGAAATTTGATGACTGCCAGCAGATTTATTTTCATTAATCAGAGTTTGAACTTCTGCTCCTAGTATGTTATAAACATTCAATTTTATGTGTGACGGAAATTTAAGGGAGAATTTGATTATTGTTGATGCATTAAATGGATTGGGGTGGTTTTGAAAAAGAGTAATATCCATTGAGTCTTTTACAAATTCTGTTTAACATTACATTATAAATCCCGAGCAAGACGAAAACCGAAGAAGTAGTTACGGAGATTGGGATTGACCCAATTGCGATTAGTAGAACGACAGTAGTAATCATACGAGTTCCAAGAACCACCGCGCAGAACTCGACATGTGCCACTACTTCCTCCTTGTGTTTCAAAAAAACGTGGACCGTTTTTATAATAATTCTCATCATACCAATCGTTGCACCATTCCCATACATTTCCAGACATGTCGTATATGCCCAACTCGTTTGGTTTTTTGGTACCTACTTCATGAGTTCTGTTGTTGGAATTAGCCTCGTACCATCCAACTTCATCAATGTTATTACTCCCACTATATTTATATCCTTTGCTTCTATTTCCGCCTCGTGCTGCATATTCCCATTCTTCTTCGGTTGGCAATCTATAATTCTTTCTCGTTTTTGCGTTTAGTTTCCTTATATACTCTTGAACATCTTTCCAACTTACATTCTCTACCGGTAAATTATCTCCCTTATAATAACTCGGATTACTCCCCATTATTTTCACCCACTCTTTTTGGGTAACTTCATATTTACCTATATAAAAACCGTTTATCAATACTCTACGTGTCGGTTTTTCAATATCACGACTGTCATTACTCCCCATCTTAAGTGTGCCTTCTTCAACGAATACAATACTTTTATCAGTTCTTGGACGTGTAATAGATGTTTTTTGCAGCAATGTTACTTCTTCAGATAGTGACCCGAGTATAATTTTAAGTTTAAAGTTATCGGTTTTATTTGGGGTTGTTATCGTGGCTGACTTTTTAACTTTTGGTACATATTCTTTTTTAGGTGTGTCAGTAATTACAATATTTGGACTGATTTCCGGTTTCGAGTATGGTTCGTTTTCTAAGAGTGATAAAAATTCATCGCAGCTTTTTATTCGATTTGTCTTCTCTTTTGTTATTGCCTTTATTACTACATCAACTAACCATTCCGGAATTGAGGGATAATAGGTTCTCGGATCGGGTAACTGTTCAGTGACTATCTTATTCATCAAATTAAAATCAGATGTCTCTGTAGCAATTTCAAAAGGTTTTCTACCGGCAAGCATCTCGAACAAGGTTATTCCCAATGAGTATATATCACTCCGCTCGTCTACATGTTCTCCTCGTATCTGTTCGGGTGACATGTAGTATATCGTTCCCATTTTAGTTCCGGTTTTGGTGAAGCCTACATCTCCTTGAATTTTAGCAATTCCGAAATCAGTAATTTTCACTTCACCATTTGGAGTTACTATTATGTTACTTGGTTTTATATCTCTATGAATTACTCCTTTTTTATGAGCGTAGCTAATTCCTTCAACTATTTGTTTGAATAACTGAAGCGCTTTAGAATATGGAATAGGTCCAACTTCTTTACCGATTATTTTGTCGAGTGTTCTCCCTTCGATGAATTCCGTAACAAGGTGAAGTTCTTTCGGCAACTCAATAAAATCAGTTACTCTAACAATATTTTTATGATCAAGTTTATTAAGAATTAATGCTTCGTTATAAAAACGTACTCTCAAGCTTGGGTCTTGAGCAAATTGTGGTGAGAGGGTTTTAATGGCAACTATTTCATTTCTGAAGATCTGACGTGCACGATATACGACACCCATTCCTCCCATACCGATTTGTTCGATGATTTCATAAGATTGTATTTTCTCGGACATTATGCTTAGCTCTTTTCTCTATTTGAAATTACATTAAAAATATTTTGAAAATTGATTGCTTAAATTAGAGATGATATCATAGGCCTTTCAAAAAAAATTGATATTAAGAATAAATATTTACGCGATGCGCATGACGCAAATATCGAACTGATAAGTAAAGGGTCCCAACATAAAAAAATAGTAGGCGAAAAAGATTTCGGATTATTGTTTGGTATTAATTCTCTCTTGATTTTATATGTGCGGCTCATTGCATTTTGAAATAGGTGGTTTTATTTTAAGAGAGATGATAAAAGAAGACAGAGATATTCGATTGCATTAATAGGCGGTATGACTAACTTAGTTTGGTTGTTATCTCCTCTGCTGATATAGAGAAATAATTTTTGCTTATATGTTAATCCGATTACACTTCCGGAATTTACCAAGAGCCTCTTCACAGTACCCCAGTTTGTTAAGTAAAATATTGAAAAGGTAAAAGCATCGAACAAATTCTATTATACAACTTAGTTCTCCCACAGAGTTTATTGTCGGATTACTGAAGTTGAGTCGATAGTAATTTTTAATGCAAAAAAATAAGGTTAATTCATCGTACTATAGATCTTATGTTTATAAGGATTACTCAACATTTGATTAATATCTACTTAATACTTTATTATATTATTAGTGACGCATTAATTACTGCCTACTCAATCGTTAATAAATTAGATAAAAAAATAATTTCTAAAAATTAAGTTAACAATCATCCATTATTGATGGAATTAAAAAGGTTATTGTCAAAAAACTATACATATGTATAAATTATTATAAGTTACTCTAATTATCTCTCAATGTTATTAGATTTAGTTATATAAAAATAATATGTAAATGCTTTAATCTCCAACTTTATATTAATAATTAATATTCAAAGATCAGGCTTTTATAAATTAAAATGCGAATGTTGATGATTACTCAAGCATCTTTCAGAGCAATACACTTTAGTTTAATTAGTTATTAATACTGAGTAACAATCAGATTAAAAATTAACCCAAACTCGTTTTGCCGGTTTTTATATGACCCATCCCACATACTAATATGGGACCCTAGTTTATCGAGCTCAATCAGTTTTGTAATGGATATTCGGGTTTTGATTTTTTTATGGGATTTTTTTGTTTGGTCTATTTAGGCTAAAAATGAAGAGGGGGAGTCTTCATTTTTTTACGGAGGTCGTTATGACAAACAAAGCTTATATAACGCTTCAGATGGAAAGATACTTTTCAAATAGTTAGATTTAGAGAAACGGAAATTGAGTGAGTAAATTTTGGTTAAAACTAAATTGCTGTAAACTAATTAA
>JAGUXE010000285.1 GCA_020061995.1 Ignavibacteriales bacterium
CTTACACGTTACGGTACTGTTCTAATCTCAGCAATGCAATCTTGGGGTGTAACAGTTAGGCTTAATAATATAAATGTTCAAGGAATGAGTATAATACCTGAATCAGTTCAGGGTTTCGGCTGGATTTTATCAACAATAATAATTCTGACAGCCGGTACTATTTTTATGATGTGGCTTGGTGAACAAATTACTGAAAAAGGAATTGGCAACGGAATTTCAATGATTATTTTTATTGGAATTATTGATCGCTTTCCGTATGCAGTTCTTGATGAATATAGATTAATTTCTTCAGGTGCACGTAGTCTTGTTATTGAAATAGTAATTGTTGCTTTTATGGTTTTAATTATTGCCGGTGTAATTCTTGTCACTCAAGGTACACGAAGAATCCCGGTTCAATATGCAAAAAGAGTAGTAGGAAGAAAAGTATACGGCGGGGTTACTCAGTATATTCCTTTAAGAGTAAATACTGCAGGTGTAATGCCGATTATCTTTGCTCAATCTATTATGTTTATCCCGAATACTGTTCTTTCATTTTTCCCTGATAATGATTTCCTTCAAACATTATCCGGATATTTTGTTTATACGTCACCGGTATATTCATTTATTTATGCTTTGATGATAGTGTTTTTCACTTATTTTTATACGGCGATAGCTTTTAATCCTAAAGAAGTTGCTGATAATATGAAGAAACAAGGTGGGTTTATCCCAGGAATTAGACCGGGTAAACATACATCTGAATTCATAGATAATATTCTAACAAGAATAACTCTACCTGGATCAATCTTTCTAGCAATTGTAGCAATATTGCCGGCTTTTGTAGCTCAATTTGGAGTTTCCGGTCAGTTTTCACAATTTTTTGGCGGAACTAGTTTGTTGATTATTGTTGGTGTGGCGCTTGATACATTACAGCAGATCGAATCACACTTGCTCATGAGACATTATGATGGATTCATGAAATCCGGCAAAATGAAGGGAAGACGTTAGTAAGTTTTTGTGATATTAATAAAGACAAATAAAGAGATTGATTTTATTAGAGAGAGTTGTAAAATTGTCGGAGAGACTTTACAACTTGTAAAAAGAAACATAAGACCGGGCGTTACTACTAAAGAGTTAGATATTATTGCAGAAGAATTTATCCTCGCTCAAAGTGGAATTCCTGCTTTTAAAGGTTATTCACAAGCAGGAAGTTTTGATTTTCCTGGTTCTATTTGTTCTTCTATTGATGATGAGGTTGTTCACGGGATTCCTGGAAACAGAAAATTAAAGGAAGGTGAGATAATCTCAATTGACATTGGCGTAATTAAAAATGGTTTTTTTGGTGATGCTGCAATTACAGTTCCGGTTGGAGAAATTTCTGAACAAAAACAACTTTTGCTGGATGTTACTGAAAACTCACTCTATTTAGGAATAGAATCAGCAACAACTGAAAATAAATTATTTGATATCTCTTTTGCGATACAAAACCATGTTGAGAAACACGGTTTTTCGATAGTAAGAGATTTATGTGGTCACGGTGTAGGTAAATATTTACATGAAGATCCTCAAATCCCAAATTTTGGAAGAAGAGGAACCGGACCGAAATTAAAAAATGGAATGACGCTTGCAATTGAACCAATGGTTAATCTTGGCAAGTATCAAGTAGTAGTTGCTCCAGACGGTTGGACAGTTCTAACAAAAGATGGAACACCTTCAGCACATTTTGAGCATACAATTTTAGTAAGTAATGGTAATCCGGAAATTCTAACAAAAGTATAATGGCTAAACAAGGTCCTATAAAAGTTGATGGTATAGTAACAGAAACATTACCAAATGCACACTTCAAGGTAAAACTTGATAATGGACATGAAATTTTAGCTCATATTTCCGGTAAAATGAGAATGCACTTTATCAAAATATTAGTTGGCGATAAAGTATCAATAGAATTGTCCCCTTATGATCTTACAAAGGGGAGAATTACATACAGATATAAATAACGGAGTTCGTAATGAAAGTGAGATCATCTGTAAAGAAAATTTGTGATAACTGCAAAGTAATAAAACGCAAAGGCGTTGTTAGGGTTATTTGTAAAAACCCAAAACATAAGCAACGTCAAGGTTAAAAAAAGAAGGAGAATAATAATTGGCTCGTATAGCTGGTGTTGACTTACCAAAAAATAAGAAAGTACTCTATGGTTTGCAATATATCTTTGGCCTCGGTCATAAATCCGCCCAAGATATTTTAGCAAAAGCAAAAATTGACGCTGATAAAAGAGTCTCTAGTTTAACTGAAGACGAAGTTGCTGAAATTAGATCTGTTATTACTGCAGAATACAAAGTTGAAGGTGCACTTCGTTCAGAAGTACAACAAAATATTAAACGTTTAATGGATGTTGGAGCATATAGAGGCTTACGTCATAGAAGAAGTTTACCTGCACGTGGTCAAAGAACTCGTACAAATTCGAGAACACGTAAAGGAAAACGTAAAACTGTTGCCGGTAAGAAAAAAGCTCCTTCTAAGAAATAGTTGATAATCGGAGGATTATAAATTGGCTAAAACCACAAAAAAAACTAAAAAGAAATCTGTAGTTGATGCACATGGTGTTGCTCATATTAAGGCATCTTTTAACAATGTACTTGTAACTCTTACCGATATTTATGGCAATACAATCTCTTGGTCTACTGCTGGTAAGAATAGTTTCAAAGGATCAAGAAAGAATACACCTTTTGCTGCACAAGTTACTGCTGAAGCTGCTGCTAAAGAAGCTTTTGATGCAGGCTTGCGTAAAGTTGATGTATTTGTAAAAGGACCAGGTTCCGGTCGGGAATCAGCTATAAGAGCTTTGAATACTGCCGGTCTTGAGATTATTTCAATAAAGGACGTAACACCGATTCCTCATAATGGTTGCAGACCACCTAAGAGGAGAAGAGTATAATAATGGAGAATTTTTAATGGCTAGATATACAGATGCAGTATGTAAATTATGTAGAAGAGAAAAAACCAAGTTATTTCTCAAAGGACAAAAGTGTTTATCTGATAGATGTCCTATTGAACAAAGAAACTATCCTCCCGGACAACATGGTCTTTCTCGCAGAACAAAAGTTTCTGAATATGGTGTTCAGTTACGTGAGAAACAAAAAATCAAGAGACAATATGGTTTATTGGAGACTCAGTTCAGAAATTACTTTGAGAAAGCTAATCGCCAAAAAGGTGTTACAGGTGATAACTTAATCAAAATTCTTGAAAGTAGATTAGACAACGTGGTTTATCGTTTAGGATTAGCTCCTTCACGCAAATCTTCACGCCAATTAATTCGTCATCGTCATATCATTATAAACGATCATCTCGTTGACATACCGAGTTATATTTTAACTCCCGGGGATGTAATTAAAATTAAAGATAAAAGTAAAAAATTAGACATTATTCATAGTTCTCTAAAAAGGACAAAAGATAGTCAGTATTCATGGTTATCAATTGATAAAGCTTCACTTACCGGTACTTTTTTACAAGTTCCCGAAAGAGCCGACATTCCGCTAAATGCAAATGAGCAATTAGTTGTTGAGCTTTACTCGAAATAGTATCTAGTTTTCGTAATTATAAGAGGATTAAAGAAATGAGTGTTTCATATCTAAAGATGCCAGAGGCTGTGGTTTTAGATGAGAGTAGTTATTCAAATACGTATGGAAAATTTCAATTACAGCCGCTTGAAAGAGGTTTCGGAGTTACACTTGGAAATTCGTTAAGAAGGGTTCTTCTTTCTTCTCTTCCGGGTGCTGCAGTTGTTGCTGTTAAATTCAGTGATGTACTTCATGAGTTTACAACAATTCCAGGAGTTGTTGAAGATGTAGCTGAGATTATTCTAAATCTTAAGCAAGTTCGATTGAAATTATTGAACAAAAAACCAAATAAGATTGACCTCTCATTTTCGGGTGAGGGTGTTTTTAAAGCAAGTGATATTCAAAAAAATAGTGTTGATGTGGAAATCCTAAATCCGGATTTACATATAGCAACATTGAATAAAAATGCTAAGTTTGATATTGAAATCAGAGTTGGTAAAGGTGTTGGTTATGTCCCTTCAACGGAAAATAAATCTGCTGATTATACATTAGGGTTTATTCCGATGGACGCAATTTTCACTCCGATTAAAAACGTTAGATATGATGTAGAAAATGTTCGTATCGGTGATAAAAACGATTATGAAAAATTAACTTTAGAAGTTTGGACTGATGGTTCAATCACACCGGATGATGCACTAACTCAAGCATCAAAAGTTTTGAAAGATCATATCCAATTGTTTATCAACCTCGACCTTGAACCCGAAGAAACTCCGGTTGAAACTCAAAAAGATACTGAAAAAGAGAGAGTCAAAAAATTACTTTTAACTAATGTAGATGACCTCGAACTAAGTGTTCGTGCACATAACTGCTTAAAAGCTGCCAGTATCAAAAATTTAGCAGAATTAGTTAGAAGGGATGAAGCTGAAATGCTTAAGTTCCGAAATTTCGGAAGAAAATCTTTATCTGAATTGACCGAAATTGTTGAAAATTTGGGGCTTGAATTCGGTATGGATGTAGAAAAGTATATTAAAGAAGATAATGAATCCAATTAAACTGGTAAAGGTTTGAAATGAGACATAGAGTAAAAGGACGTAAATTAAAAAGAACTGCCAGCCATCGCGCAGCACTTCTCAAAAACTTATCTGCTTCGTTATTCAAAGCAAAGAGAATTAAAACTACCTTAGCTAAAGCAAAAGAATTACGATCATTTGTTGAACCATTAATTACCAAAGCACGCATAGGAGATCTTCATTCACATAAGCAAATTATGGATGTTATTAAAGATAAAGATGCTGTTAAAGAATTAATGTCAAATGTTATACCTACTGTTGGCGATAGACCGGGTGGATATACACGTGTAATTAAATTAGGACGACGACTTGGTGATGCTGCTGAAATGGCGATGATTGAGTTAGTTGACTTCAACGAAGTTGCAAATGCTAAAGCTATTGCAAATAAAGAAAAAAAATCTGCTAAAGCTGAATCGAAAAAAAAGAAAAGCGAAGTTGAAGATGCAAATGTAGTTGAAGAGACTACATCTAAGTAAATGATGTAAAATCTATTATTGAAGAGTAATCGGGATTCCGGTTACTCTTTTTTTTTCTATGAATGATGAGATTGTATTTTATCGTGAAATAACTGATGCAAAAAATCTTCCAAAAGATGATTTCCCTCATATTGTATTTAGTGGAAGATCGAATGTTGGAAAATCATCGGTTATCAACACTCTTTATAAAAAGAAGAATGTTGCAAAAACGAGTTCTACTCCGGGTAAAACCCGTGCGCTCAATTTTTTCACAGTAAATAGTAAGTACTATCTAGTTGATTTACCTGGTTTCGGATATGCCAAAGCAAGTAAATCTGAACAGGAGAAATGGAAAAAACTAATAAACGATTATTTTACTATCTCAAAAAACACTAAGGCAGTTATACAAATACTCGACTGCCGGCATGAACCTTCAGTACTTGATCTGCAAATGTTTGATTTTGTAAAACATTTTAACTTTGAGCATATTCTTATTTTGAACAAGATTGATAAACTAAAACAATCACAAATCGCTTCTGCAAAAAAAATGTTCACCGGTTTTTTCCCTGAGTTTATTTTTGATGAAACTATTTTTTTCTTTTCAGCACTAAACGGTTTTGGTGCAAAAAATTTGATGAAAAGGATTAGAGACATTATAAATTAAAAGTAAACTCTTATAAATTGTTGATTATAGATTCACATCAAATTATATTGAACACATAATTTTAAGTATTAATATGGAATTCCCTTAGATGGAACCAAGGCAAAAAAAAAGAATTTTTATTTTTCTTATTTTCCCGCTACTTATTTCAATTCAATTTCTTACAGATGATTTAGTTTTTAGAATAATTGGGGGATTGCTCACTCTCATCTATGTAGGCTTTCTAATCTTTTTACGGGATTCATTACGAAAAGAATATCATTTCCCACAATCAGATGAAATGAATTCGGATAGCAATCCTGATGTTTTTAACGAACAGGCGCACGGGGATGAATCATTCGAAATTATCTCTAAGACTATCAATTCTGATTTAATAACTGATGAGAATTTCTTTAAATCAAACAGAAAAGACCGAGTTCTATTAATCCCACCTGATTTAAAAGCTCGTTATAACGATATTGTTAATGAAGCGATGCCCAAAGGTGTTAGTCATAACGATCAATTCTCTTTTGTTCTGGAAAAATTGCTAATGGTAATTAAAGAGTCCTTTGCCGCTTATACGGCAATCTTTATATGGTATAATAAAAAACATGAGAAATTATCGATTGAAAAATTTGTTTCAAGTTCATCTTTTATCACCAATCAAAAATTGGATTTAGAAGATGATGTATTAAGTAATATTGTTAAAAAAGAGGAGCCGGAGCTTCTGTCAGATATTCCGGTTACATCTGAGCTTGATGTTATCAGGTATTATACAACAGCTCAAGGGATTAGGAGTTTTGTTGGAGTCCCACTTTTTTTCGATAAGAATCTGATTGGAGTTCTGGCAATTGATTCTAAAGAGGGGGACGAATTTGGCATTGAAACAATATTTTCGCTTGGCAGGTTTGTTCGTGTAATAACAATACTAATAAGTATGTTTGAGCAAAACTACTCGGAATTCATTGCTCAAAAAAGACTTGGCGGGTTATTAAATCTTGTTAGCCCAAATTCAAAATTTGAAGATGAAAAAGATCTAAGTTCCTCAATAGAAAAGTTAGTTCAAAGTTTAATCGAATGGGACGCTTTTTGTTACGTACAATACAATCCTTTTGAAAAAAACTTCAAAACAAAAAAAGTGATAAACAAAAGATCACTAAAATTTGTCGGCGAAAATTTAGAAATTGATCTTCAGGGGACATTAGTCGGACGTTGCATCTTAACGGGAACTCCGGTAAAAATTGATGATACTTCTGCTGCAGAATATAAACGATTCTCTAAAATAGAGGATGTAAGTTTTGATGGCTCTTTTTTAGCAATTCCACTAGTTTATCAAGAACAGAATTTTGGAGTCCTTTGTTTTGAAAGTCTAAAAAAGAATGCATACACAAAAGCTGATGCAGAATTCTTGAAGAATTCTACAGGAATCATTTCCTTTATGATATATTCGATTATGACTCAAAATATGTTGAAGAGTTTTTTAGCCTTAGATGTTGAAACAAAAGCTCTAAATTCAAAAACCTTCAGAAATCGATTAGCATCTGATTTAGTGAAAGCACAATTACTAAAAGTTCCTGGTTCTATTGCACTATTAAAAATTGATGACTTCCTTGAGCAAGAATCACTTTTTGGTGAAAATCCATATAAAATGATTATTGCAAATGTTGCGGAAATTATTTCTTCAGAAATGACACCGCTAACATTATTTGGTAGACTTGACGAAAGACTTTTTGCAATCTATTTTTTCAATTCTTTTTCAAAAGATGTTTTTTTGTGGGCTGAAAAATTAAGAGTAAGAATCGCCAGACAAACGATTGCAATTGTTTCTAAGCAATCTACTTTTACAGTTTCAATTGGAGTAGCTTCCACTTCCGATAAAACAGATGTTGAGGAAGTAATACATAATGCAAATCTAGCCCTGCATAAGGCTCTTGAAAGCGGCGGTAACAAGGTCAGAAATATTAATTAGAGGTTAATATTAATAATTGTTTTCTAATTGTTCTGGATGGTGTTGGAGTAGGAGAATTACCTGATGCATGTATCTACTATGACACAGGTAGTAATACAATATCTAATATCGCTAAATATATTGGCGGGTTAAATTTACCTAATTTAGAAAAAATGGGATTAGGAAATATTGTTGATATAAAAGGAATTTCAAAAGTTACGACACCGTTATCGGCATATGGTAAATTAACTGAGATTTCTAAAGGGAAAGATTCAACAACCGGTCATTGGGAGTTAGCAGGTTTACCTGTTGATTTTGATTTTACCTATTATCCAAATGGATTCCCGGAATATTTAACTGATTTGTTTCTTGCAAAAACAGGTTGTAGAGGGTTTCTTGGGAATAAACCTGCATCCGGTACGGAAATAATAAAAGAGTTAGGCGATGAGCATTGCAGAACAGGTTATCCGATTATTTATACATCTGCTGATTCTGTTTTCCAAATAGCTGCCCACGAAGAAGTAATACCACTTGATAGATTATATGAAATTTGTAAAATTACACGTAACGAAGTATTGGTATCTCCGGAGATTGTTGGTAGAGTAATAGCGCGTCCTTTTATTGGCAGCAGTGGGAATTTTAATCGTACTTCTAATCGCCATGACTATTCACTTAATCCACATGGGAAAACAATTTTTAATTATTTACTAGAAAATTCGATTACTACAATCAGTATAGGCAAAGTTGGTGATTTATTTAATTATCAAGGAATTGATATAACACTACCGACCAAATCAAATGCTGAGGGATGTGACAAACTGATTAACACTGCGTCTAATTACAATAATGCCTTTGTCTTTACTAATTTGGTTGATTTTGATGTTTATTATGGTCATCGAAATGATCCGGTTGGTTTCGCAAATGCATTAATACAGTTTGATGAATTTTTGCCGGAATTCCTCTCAAAATTAGATGAGAGTGATATTGTAATCATTACCGCTGATCATGGTAACGACCCAACAACTCCAAGTACTGATCATAGCAGGGAGTACGTCCCTTTACTTGTTTACGGGAAAAGAATTCAGAATAAAAATCTGGGTATTCGTGACACTTTCGCAGATGTCGGCAAATCAGTAGCTGAATTTTTTAACATCAAAAATTCATTAGCAGGAAAGAGCTTTCTGAGTGAGCAAGGTTGATTTGAAAAAGGATAAAATAAAAGATGAGAGAATAACTAAAATTGCTGAATTGCAGGGGATCTCTTTTGAAATTGCTTTAGAGTTTTTGAATACAAAAGGAATCTTGAAGAAAAGTAGTAAGCAGATGAAAGTAAAATCGGCAAGTGAAATCAAAAAATGAATATCTGATTGATACTGATGTATTAATAGAACACCTATATCATGACAATAGAGAAACTTCGTCCCTACTCGAAAACTTATCGATTAATGGAATGTTGTTTACATCGGCAATTAATGCGTCTGAAATGATATTTGAGTATGGTAATGAAAAAGATTATTTACACTTACTTCAACTTTTAAATGCGATTAAAGTACTCGGCATACATTCACGTTATTCATTGTCAGTTTCGGAATATTGTAATTCGGTAGAAACATTTAGAGATGCTTTGTTTTGTGTGGTCGCTAAAATTAATAAATTAACTATAGTAACTTTAGCGCCGGAAAAGTATATAAGAACAGGGCTAAATATTATAAATGGACTTGAGGTGAAAAAATGATTTTAGGAAGAGTAATAGGTACAGTTTGGTCAACCAGAAAAGATGAAAATTTGGTTGGCTCAAAGTTCTTAATAGTTAAACAACTAGACTTGGACTTTAAAGAAAAAGATAACTTTGTCATTGCAGTTGATAGTGTCGGAGCAGGAGAAAGTGAAATCGTATTAGTTGCAACCGGTAGTTCTGCACGTCAAACAAGTATTACTAAAAACAAACCAATCGATGCAGTAATTATGGCAATTGTTGATAAACTAGATATTCCAAAACTTAACAAATGATTATTTAAGTCTAAAAATATGGAATTGAATAAAGAACTATTTTTAATTAACTTTCCACGCTTAAATGTTTTACCAGAATCGATTAGATATTTATGTATTTAGGCAAAGTAATCGGAAACATCTGGGCAACAAAAAAATACCCGGCTGTACATAGTCTTAAAATGATGTTAGTACAACCACTAGATGCAGAACAAAATAATTCCGGCGAACCAATAATTGCAATTGATACTGTCGGTTCAGGACCCGGGGAGATAGTTTTCTATATAACAGCTTCTGAAGCGGTTATCCCTTTGCCTGTAGACTTTGCCCCCGTTGATGCATCAATCGTCGGAATAGTTGATAGTATAAATATTGAAAATTAAAATAAATGAGGTAGTGTAAGTGAGAATAACGAAGCAATATACCAATCGGGAGAGCCAATCTCTTGATAAATATTTGCAGGAAATCGGAAAGGTTGATCTCTTAACCCCTGAACAAGAAATCGAATTAGCGATTAGAATAAAAAAAGGGGATCAGTTAGCGCTTGAAGGATTAACAAAAGCAAATTTGCGATTTGTTGTGAGTGTTGCTAAACAATATCAAAACCAGGGTCTTTCACTTGGCGATTTGATCAATGAAGGTAATTTAGGTTTGATTAAGGCGGCTAAAAGATTTGATGAAACTCGTGGCTTTAAATTTATTTCATATGCCGTATGGTGGATTAGACAATCAATTTTACAAGCTTTAGCCGAACAATCACGTATTGTTCGTTTGCCATTAAATAGGGTTGGTGCATTAAATAAAATCGGCAAAGCCTATAGTAATCTTGAACAGGAATTTGAACGTGAACCTAGCGCAGCTGAATTAGCAACTGAATTAGAAATGGATGTTAATGAGGTTGCAGATACACTGAAAATCTCTGGTAGACATGTCTCAATGGATGCCCCATTTGCTCAAGGTGAAGACAATCGGTTACTTGACGTCCTTCAGAATGACCAACAGCCTTCTCCTGATTCAATATTAATGACAGAGTCACTAAAACAAGAAATTGAAAGAGCTCTTTCAACTTTAACAGAGCGAGAAGCTGAAGTTATTAAACTCTATTTCGGATTGAATAAAGAGCATTCATTAACTCTTGAAGAAATAGGTGAGCGCTTTAATCTTACTCGTGAAAGGGTACGTCAAATTAAAGAAAAAGCAATTAGGAGATTAAGACATGCTTCGAGAAGTAAAAATCTAAGAGCTTATTTGGGATGATGCATAAGAAAATTATAGTTCTTCTTTTGATATCTGCAGCCGGATTTCTTATTTACTCCGGCTGTTCCGCTTCTACTGCTTCTTCAAGATTTGGTAAGAACAAATCAGATAAAGATTCAAATGAGAGTGAATTACGCTATTCTGTTAGTAAGAAAACAACACAAAGTTCTTCTGCGGATTCTTCCTATTACGATGAAGTCTCTTTAGATGAGGAAGAGTTTGATGAAGACCCAACAGAAGAATTAACGATTGACTATGCTGAAGTTCTTAAAAGAATTAATCCATCCTCAGAGAACCTCAATGCTGATTTGGGTAGTATTCGTGAAAAGATGGTTATGGAGATAATAAAATATCTGAATACTCCTTATAAATATGGTGGAAATACAAAGAAGGGGATTGACTGTTCCGCTTTTACCAAATCTGTTTATGAAAGTAGTCTTGCTCTGAAATTAGATAGAACGGCAAGGGATCAATTTAACCAAGGATTAGAAATAACGGATCGTTCTGATTTGAAATTTGGGGATTTAGTCTTCTTTAATACAAGACGAAGAGTCAGACCCGGCCATGTCGGTATTTATTTAGGGGATAACTTATTTGCCCACGCAAGTCGCAAGTTGGGTGTAACGGTTTCCTCTCTGGAAGAAAATTATTATCATCAGCGCTATATGGGAGGAAGAAGATTAGACTCGGTTTTTGAAGTGGAATAATATTAAAATATTTCAGAAATAAAAAAGCCGGATTTCAAACCCGGCTTTTTTTATTTGACCATTTCTATTTTATTAACTACATCCGGAAGTAGAGCCGCAGGTCATACATTTTAAACATGTTCCATTCCTTACCATAGTCATGCTTTGGCATTCAGTACAAACATCACCGGTATAACCCCGTTCAATCGCTTGCTTAACCTTATTCTTTAACAATGAAGAATCTTCAGCTTTATGAAGGGTTTTCTCTGATGCGTTAATTGATGCGAGCTGATAATTATAGGAGCTGGCTGAATCACGATCCAACTCAATAACACGTTCACTTACAATTTCCTCACTCTCAAAATCCGGCTCAATAAATTTTTTCACAATGTTTTTCGTTGTAATAGGCACATCATTTGGATCTGCATGAGCCAAATCATTTCTTCCCAAATAGGTAACTGCTAACTCACGAAATATATAATCAATGACTGAGGTTGCCATCTTGATTTTGGAATTTCCAGTTACCATACCACTCGGATCAAATCTTGTGAATACAAATGCATCAACAAATTCTTCCAAGGGTACACCATGTTGCAATCCTAAAGATATTGAAATTGCAAATACATTTAAGAGACTTCTAACGGTTGCCCCTTCTCTATGCATGTCAATAAATATTTCACCAAGTTGACCGTTATCATATTCACCGGTTCTTATGTAAACAGATTGCCCGTTAATTTTTGCTTTTTGTGTATAACCGGTTCTTCTGTCAGGTAATCTTCTTCTTTTGGCGATGTATCTATGAATTATTTTCTCAGCAACTTTAACGATATCATTTCTCTCCTTATCCTCAATAAGAGCTTCAAAGTCTTCATCAGCAACAGAATTAAGGGGCTGAGATAATTTAGAACCGTCACGGTAAAGTGCATTCGCCTTGCAGCCGAGCTTCCATGATTGCATATACGCATCTTTAATATCTTCAACAGTAGCTTGGTTTGGTAGATTAATAGTTTTAGATATCGCACCAGAAATAAAGGGTTGAGCTGCGGCCATCATCTTTATGTGTGCTAATGCTCTGATAAACCTTGTCCCTTTTTTACCGCATTTATTAGCTGTATCGAATATCGGATAATGCTCATGTTTAAGGTAAGGGGCACCTTCAACTGTCATGGTTCCGCATACGTAATCATTAGCGGAAGCTATTTCCTGTTTAGAAAATCCGAGTAGACGTAATAAATCGAAATCATAGGAATTTATAATTTCATCAGTGAATCCCAAATGCTTTATTAAAAACTCATTCCCAAGTGTATATTTATTAAATGCAAAACTTAATTCAAAAACAGTTGGTAGAATCTTTTCAATTTTCGATATCGTCTCATTAGTAAAACCCTTTGCTAATAATGATTCATGATTAATATATGGACAACCAGCAAGTGTACCTGCACCTTTAGCATATTTAACGATCTCATTTATTTGATCTTTATTATAGCCAAGTCTTTCGAGAGCGGGGGGAATAGATTGATTAATTATTTTAAAGTACCCACCACCGGCAAGTTTTTTGAATTTCACTAATGCAAAATCCGGTTCAACCCCAGTTGTATCACAATCCATTACTAAACCAATCGTTCCCGTTGGAGCGATCACAGTTACTTGAGCATTTTTAAAACCATACTTCTCACCAAGATCAAGCGCCTTATCGGCATCCTCACGAGCGGCTTGAAGCAAATCTGAAGGACAATACTTAGGATCAATCCCCATAGGGACAACGCTTAATTCTTCATATTCTTCTTTGGGCACATTGTAAGCCGCTCTTCTGTGGTTACGAATTACTCGAAGCATGGCTTGACTATTTTCATCATATCTCGGGAATGGTTGCTTTTCCTTTGCTAATTCTGCTGATGTTGCATATGATGTCATGTGCATTATTGCTGTTATTGCCCCGCAAATCGCAAAACCTTCGTTACTGTCATATGGAATTCCTTGAAGCATTAATAATGATCCAAGGTTTGCATATCCTAGACCTAGGGTTCTAAAGTTATAACTTAATTCTGCAATTTCTTTACTGGGGAATTGGGCCATCAACACACTTAATTCAAGAACTATTGTCCATAATCTTGAAGCGTGACGATAGGCATCGATGTTAAACTTTTGTGTTGTTGAATCATAAAACTTAACAAGGTTTAAGGATGCAAGATTACATGCAGTATCATCCAGGAACATATATTCGCTACAGGGGTTTGAAGCCTTAATTTCACCCCCTTTGGGTGAAGTATGCCATTCATTTATAGTTGTGTGAAATTGTATTCCGGGGTCTGCGCTTGACCAAGCTGCAAAAGCAACTTCATCCCATAGGTCTCGTGCTTTAATAGTCTTACAAGGTTTTGGTTTACGATTTTCTTTCTTCGCTTTTTTCTTTTCATTTCTCCAATAGAGATTCCATTCGTCATTATCAATAATGGCTTGCATGTATTGGTTTGTAACGCGAATAGAGTTGTTTGAGTTTTGACCCGATACAGAAGAGTAAGCTTCTGAAGTCCAATCAACATCATATTCAGGAAATTCGATCGATTTAAAACCAAGTTTTGCAAGTTGTATTACGCGTTCAATATAGTTATTAGGTATTTGAACTTTACGTGCCTCAATAATTGCTCGTTGTAACTTTAAGTTTAATTTTTTATTAAAGCGATCATTTTCAGGGTGCTCATCATAACAGGCTTTCATTATGGCATTAAGATGAAGATTACACAATTTTGAACCTGCAACTAGTGAAGCTACTTTTTGTTCTTCGATAACTTTCCAATTAATAAATTCTTCAATATCCGGATGATCCATATCCAAACAAACCATTTTAGCTGCACGACGTGTAGTCCCACCAGATTTAATTGCTCCTGCAGACCTATCTCCAATTTTTAGGAATGACATTAATCCGGAAGATTTTCCACCACCACTTAGAGGCTCGTCTTCTCCTCGAATATCAGAAAAATTTGTCCCTGTACCGGATCCATATTTGAATAGACGCGCTTCCCGCACCCATAAATCCATTATACCACCTTCATTCACTAGGTCATCTTTTACTGATTGAATAAAGCATGCATGTGGTTGAGGGTGTGTATAAGCATCGGTTGAAGCCATCAATTCACCGGTCTGAAAATCTACATAATGATGCCCCTGAGAAGGACCGGTAATTCCATAGGCCCAATTTAAACCTGTATTAAACCATTGGGGACTGTTAGGAGCCGACATTTGGTTGGCAAACATATAAAGCAACTCATCGTAAAATGCTTTTGCATCTTCTTCCGAGTCAAAATAATCTGCTTTGTATCCCCAGTAAGTCCAGCATCCTGCAAGACGATGGAATACTGTTCGGGCATCTTGTTCGGCGCCATATCTTTCTTTATCAGATAACTTATTTAAGTTGTCATGATCGGGTGTTGATGCTTGTAACCATTCCGGTATTCCATCCTCTTCAACTCTCTTTAGTAATTTGGGAACTCCTGCTCTTCTAAAATATTTTTGAGCAATAATATCTGTAGCAACTTGTGACCATGAAGAAGGGACTAAAACATCTTCCATCCTAAAAACAATTGATCCATCAGGGTTTCTAATTTCTGAAACGCGCTTTTCAAATTCGATCTCAGCATATGCATCAGAGCCGCTCTTAGTGAAGTAACGATGAATTTTCATAAAACTCCTTAATTACAATAAAATTTATTTTCGTATGTAAAAACATTTTTTCTCGAATAGTTTAATCACTTGTGGTGTCTTAGAAGAAAAACTCTTTATCAAACGTAAATAGAATCGAGTAAAAAGCAAAATTAAATTTTATTCTTAGAAAACATTCTTTAAAGTCAAGAGGGAATTGAAAAAAAAGTTGCATTTTTTTATAAATCCGGAGAAGAATCTTTACAATATTAGATTCATTCATTGTTGACTATTTTGTAAATTTAAATGATAAATTAACATAAATAAATAGTGAGGAGATTTGCTATGTCATCAACAAGGAATTCAACTGTAAGATTACTCACCGGATTTGTTTTGATAATAATCGGTTCACTTTATCTTTTGAAAAATTTCGGTTTTTTTGAATTTGATATACTGGAGCATATTATTTCTTTCCCCTCCCTACTAATTTTTGTAGGAATTGTTATAACAATTAACGCCTCTCAAAAAGGATTTGGGATATTCCTAATTGCTGTTGGCTCTATTTGGCATTATGCTCAAATTACAGATTCAATTGATTTTGGAAAGTTGATTCTACCATTGATTCTATTGGGTTTGGGGCTTTACATAATATTCAAACAAAGAAAATCAGATAGTGTTTCAAACACCGAAAAGAATTATTCAAATGATACTATTGAAGATATTGCGATTTTTGGCGGTGGGAATAAAACAATCATAAGTAATAGTTTTAAAGGTGGCAATATTACTTCAGTATTTGGTGGTTCTGAAATTGATTTGACAAGATGTCAATTAGCCGACGGAAATCAAATCATTGATGTTTTAGCTGTGTTTGGAGGTAGCACATTATTGATTCCCTCTGATTGGAATGTGATAGTTGATGTACTTCCAATCTTTGGAGGGTTTTCAAATAAATCAAATAAGCATTTTAAAGACGAAGTGAATGTCAACAAAACTTTAATAATTAAGGGACTTGTTATTTTCGGAGGCGGAGAAATAAAAAGATATTAAAGAATTAATTTTTATCAAATAACAATGGACTCTCATATGATTTTTGGACAATTGATTTTATGAATTTAGTTAAGATTACTTTTATATTAATATTATTTTCATCACATGTTTTAACGGCTCAGAACCAAGATGTTTTTAATAAGTTTGATCAGTTGATTGGAGTGTGGGTGTCTGAATATCCCGGATATAAGTTGTATGAAAAATGGGAGCGGATTTCATCCACAAAATTTGAGGGTGCTGGATATAAAGTAGTTGGACGGGATACTATTCTGATAGAGATTATCGATTTAATCTTTAATGATGATTCAATTTACTACTCTCCTCAGGTTATTGACCAAAATGATGGACGTGTCATTTCTTTTAAGATGAGTGAAGAAGAAAAACAATTTAGATTTGTGAATTTATTACACGACTTTCCTAAAGAGATTATTTACGATTTCATAACTAATGATGAGATGATTGTTAAGCTAAAAGGTTCAGAAAAAAAATCTAAAGAAGTTACTTTTTACTTTAAGAAACTAAATAACTAAATTACCCAATAAAATGAATAATGATAATTAGTCGAGATAAAAATGAAACTAGATAAAGATCTTTTATCAATTCAGGAAGCAAGAGATTTAGCTAAAACTGCAAAAGAAGCTCAACTTGAGTTTAAGCATTTTAGTCAGGAGCAAGTCGACAAAGTTGTTAAATCAATGGCGGAAGCAGGTTATAATGAAGCGGAGCGTCTTGCTAAATTAGCTGTCGATGAAAGTGGATTTGGTAAGTGGCAAGATAAAATTATTAAAAACCAGTTTGGGACAAAAAATGTTTATGATTCGATAAAGGATTTAAAAACCGTCGGAGTTATTGAGTCACAAGCTAATGGAAAAATATTAAAAATTGCCGAACCGATGGGAGTGGTCTGTGCACTTGTTCCTTCAACAAACCCTACATCAACTGCCATGTTTAAGGCATTAATCTCAGTGAAATGCAGAAACGGAATTGTTGCAAGCCCTCATCCTAGAACTGTGAACTCAACAGTAGAAGCAATTCGTATTTTGGCTAATGCTGCAGAAAAAGCCGGAGCGCCGAAAGGATTGATCCAATGTATGACGAACCCAACGATTGAGGGGACTGAGGCTTTGATGCATGATAAAAATATTGCTGTTATTTTAGCTACCGGTAGTAATCCCATGGTTAAAGCAGCTTATAGTTCAGGTATCCCTGCTTATGGAGTAGGATCGGGCAATGTTCCTGCATTCATCGAGCGAACCGCAAATTACAAGAAGGCTGTTGCTGATATAATTTATGGAACCACTTTTGATAACGGTACACTCTGCTCTTCCGAACAAGCAATGATTGTTGATCGATCATTAAAAGAAAAAGTAATTTCAGAAGCTAAACATCAAGGTTGTTATTTTTTAAATGAAGATGAAAAACAAAAACTCGCAAACACGATTATTCTTAAAAAAGGAGGCTTGAACCCGGACATCGTAGGAAAGTCTGCTAAATGGATTGCGAATTATGCCGGATTTTCCGTAGATGAAAGTGTAAGAGTTCTTGTTGCTGAGTGTGAAGAAGTTGGAAAACAAGAACCACTGTCTGTCGAAAAACTTTCACCCATTTTAGCTTTTTATACTGTTGATGGTTGGTTGGAAGGGTGTCATAGATGTATTGACTTGCTGCACTTCGGGGGTGTAGGACATACAATGGTAATACATTCAAATGACTCGGATATCATAATGAAATTTGCGCTTGAAAAACCTGCATTTAGGATTTTGGTAAATACCGTTTCTTCTATTGGTGCTGTTGGTTATACAACTGCATTAGCCCCATCATTAACGCTTGGTCCAGGTACATGGGGCGGTTCAATAATAAGTGAAAATGTTACCGCTAAACATTTAATGAATATCAAGTATCTTGCTTATGAAACAAATCCGGTTAATGATTCCTTTGGTGTAAGTTCCATAAACAGTGAAACTATTTCTAAGAATTTTTTGTTTGAAATTGAGGAAAGATTAAAAGCGCGGGCTGGAAACCCTGTTTTTAATATTGAAAAAAATACGAGTTCGAAAACAAATGAAAACGCTGATAAAAAATTTGGCAGCGGTTTGTCTGAAGTCGAATTGAATAAACTTATTAATGATTTTAGAAGTCGGAAGTAAATTGGAATTGTTGATTGCTAAAAATATTTCATTTCCAAATTCGGAAATTAGCAATCAAAATTTTTGTCGGGGTGGGGAGATTCGAACTCCCGACCTCTTCGTCCCGAACGAAGCGCGCTAACCGGGCTGCGCTACACCCCGAAAAAGTGAGTGCAAATATAAATAGATTTCACCAAATAAAAATAATTTAGAAATTTGGATGTATAAATATGATTAATTATATTTCAGGGAATTAATCACACTATTAATGAATTCAAATGAAATATTATCTTAGAATTATGAACTTAACGATTTTTTTTAATTACTTTATTACTTAACTACTTCCGAGGGAATTTTATGAAAAAAATATTATTAATACTGATTGTGTTCGCTTTTACGGTTTCGTTAACAAAAGCGCAAGTATCCAAAGATGGATGGGCACTTGGCCTTGATTTCGTTTCGCCTAGATTATTCACCGATATTGGTAGTGAAGACATGAATTATGGCGGACGCTTTATCCTACAAAAAAATCTCACCGAGAACGCAGGTATGAGATTTAGTGTTGATTATTTGATGTTTACCGGACAGAATGCAGTTGCCCCAATCGAATTCACTAATAACACCATTAAATTTGGGATTTCCGCTATTTACAATTTTTTACCATGTGAAGTTGTTAATCCTTATGTTGGTCTCGGCGGAGGTATGCTTTATTATACTTTGAAAAATTCTGCGAATGTTAAAGATGACTCCTATTTTGGAGAACTTACTGCTGATTTTATAATTGGTGGAAGCTATAATTTTGCTGAAGATTGGTTCTTGAAAGTTGAATTATCTCAAAGTACAGTTTCTACAGATAAATTTGACGGATTAAAAGGCGGTCAAGGTGGTTTAATGGGCGGTACTCTTGATTCTTATACATCATTAGGTATAGGACTTCTTTACAATATTGATAGAGGAACACCTTCAACACATTGTGAAGACATGGCAAAAGGTATTTCAGCTAATATAGATTATGCAAAGATTGAAGAAATTGTTCGCAAGTATACTACAACTCCTACTGACGTAGATTACAACAAAATTGAAGATATCGTTAAAAAACACGCCGGTAAAACTACCGTTCAACATACGGATGGCGAAAAAAACTGGGTATTAATTGGAGTTAATTTTGATTTTGGTAAATCAACACTTTCTTCTGAATCATATCCAATATTATCAAATGCAGCAGTTGTATTATTAAGCAACCCTTCAATGAAAGTTGAAATTCAAGGGCATACAGATATTATTGGTTCTGCAACCTCGAACAAAAAACTTTCAATTGAAAGAGCTGAAACCGTAAAAAGTTTCTTGCTCTCAAAAGGTGTTGAGGCTTCCAGATTATCAACAGCTGGTTTCGGTGATACAAAACCAATCTCTGATAATAAAACTGCTCAAGGTAGATCATTTAACAGAAGAATTGAATTCAAAATATTAAAATAATTTTGAAAATATATTTAACAAAAAAGGGATACAATTTGCATCCCTTTTTTTTATACATCACGAATTGATTTATTGCTTATCCAAATAGTAGTGTTACTATGAAAACTGCTGCTAAGATTCCAACTATATCAGCCGCAACACCCGCAACTACTGCATGTCTGATTCTTTTAATACCTACTGCACCGAAATAAACAGCAAGAACATAAAAAGTAGTTTCAGTGCTGCCAAAAAATGTTGAAACCATGATACCAATAAAAGAATCCGGACCGTGAACAGAAATTATTTCAGCCATAATTCCGAGTGAACCGCTACCTGACAATGGGCGCATTAGTGCCATAGGTAAGGCTTCGGCGGGCATTCCAACAAAATTTGTAATTGGTTGTAGTATATAAATTAACCATTCCATTGCTCCACCGGTTCGAAAAATCCCAATTGCCATAAGCATTGCTACGAGATAAGGAATAATTCTTACAGCTACATTAAAACCTTCTTTTGCTCCTTCAACAAACATTTCATATACTTTTACTTTTTTATATGCACCAAACCCGACAAAAATAGTAATCAGTAATGGTATTGCTAAAATTGAAACAACTTGAATAACATTTTTTATTAATTCCGGATTTAAAAAAGAAAATATTGAGGAAATTGCTGAACCCATTCCTGTTAAAAGAATTAAAGAGATTACAATTCCAATTGAGAAAACTGAAATTAAAAACTTTTTACTATCATTTAACCATTTCCCAAATTCAGAAAATTTAATCGGAAACTTCTCCATTATTTTTGCAACTGTAATTCCTGTGATTGTTGCACAAGTGGATGCGAATAGTGCCGTACCAATTATTACTGCCGGTTCAGAACTTCCTGCTGAAGCTCGCACTGCAATAGCAGTTGCCGGTATCAATGTCATACCCGCAGTATTAACTGCTAAAAAAGTACACATTGCATTTGTAGCTGTTCCTTTATTAGGATTTAATTTGTCAAGTTCTTCCATAGCTTTTAAACCAAAAGGAGTAGCGGCATTTCCAAGTCCCAGAAAATTGGCAGAAATATTCATAATCATTGCCCCCATTGCAGGATGTTCCGCCGGAACTTCAGGGAAAAGAAATTTTGTAATTGGTTTTAATGCTCGGGCGATATAGGTTATTAACCCTGCTTCTTCTGCAATCTTCATTACACCAAGCCATAGTGCCATTACTCCAATCAAACCAAGAGCAATATTGACGGCAGTTTCAGCATAGCTTAGTGCTGAATTTGTTACTTCTTTTAGATTGAGAAATGAAACTTCTTCAAAGACTATTTTCCCTGTAATTTCATTAGTCTCTTTGACGTTGGAAGTTAACGAAATAACACCTGTGAGATCATTCTCTTTGCCGCTTACTTTTGCCATTTTTTGAAATACTTCAGGATAATCCTTTTCAATTATCGCGAAGAAAGTTGCTTCTTTTTTATTTGCATCGAAGGCAATTTTAGATTGGAAGATTAAATCTGTTTTAGACATTGTCAGATAATATTTATGTAAATCTTCTTTTGAAATTTTTAGTTTTGTCTCGAAAGGTTTTGATTTATCTATTGTGCTATCGATTGAAAAAGTAATTGGGATTGGAACCCCACTTTGATATTTATTACTAACTTTATCTTGAAGATCGGAAGATAGAGCAGCAGCAATTCCGAGTAAGACCAATCCTAACCAGATATAATTGAGCATGTTTTTCCCCTAATGTTTTTTTGTTTTGATTAAAAATATTTTCTGATGAAACGGGTAAGCATAATTTCCAAAATTGTTTGCGGCGATTATTCGTACTTCTACTTCATCTTTTTCTATTTCGGATAAGTTTATTAACAATGATGACTCTTTTATATTAAAAATAAAATCAACAGTTTCAAGTGAGTCAACGAAAACTCGAATTGATCTAGGATTTATACCGGAAGTATCCCTAAGTAGATAATTTAATGAATACTTATTTTCTTGAAGGTGTTCGTTTGAAATAAATTTTATATCAGGAAAACCTGTTCGATAATATCTATAAATCCCTCTAAAAATTCCCCAAGCCTGTATTTTATTGAACTCATCAATAATTAATCTTTGTTCTTCAACCGGATGGGAATGAAATGAACACTCGACCAACACTGCTGGGATTTCTGTATTTCGTAAAACTGCGAAACCTTTTTTTGGATAAATAAGATAATCAGAATAAGTTCCGTCAAATGAGCCCAAACCACCGGAATTTCTCATAGCATAAGCTAAATCACGTTGAATAAACCGTGCAACATCTTTTTCCATCGGTTCAAATTCATAATCTGTTTCTTTTGCATGATAGTATGTGGAAGTGTAATTTGTATTAGGATCACCACTTGCCCCCGGACTGTTATGATGAATACTAATAAAAAGATCAGCCATGCTTTGATTTGCTAAAAGCGAGCGGTCTTTTAAATCTACAGTTGTATCTTTATCTCTTGACATTAGCACAACCGCACCAGCTTCTGTTAAAAAGTTTCGCAAATAAATAGCCACTCTTAGATTTACATCTGCTTCAACAGCTAAAGCATGGGGACCTTTGTTTACTCTATCGTTCCCCCCATGCCCCGGATCGATAAAGATTTTTTTACCGGTTAAATAATTTTTACTAACATTTATGAATTTTTGGTATGAGATGGAGTCTTTGAATTCGATTGGAGTTTCATATCTAATTGTATAATAGTTGATTGTGGTACAACCGGTTAAGTAGAGAAATGAAACAAATGATAGTAAGACTAAGATTTTCAAAAATTACCTCAATGATTAACAATCTATATTTACTTAAGATTTAAAATCTAATACTTAAAATAAGAACTTATTTTGAAGTGGAGAAGAAAATATCGTCGGACTAAACGAATTTTAGTATACAGTTAATTTTGTCCATACTGTAAACACAATCTTTACAATGTGATAAATTTGGTTTGAAAGATTTTGCTCTTATACTTTCAACTATTTTAAGTAATCGTTCATTAAAATTATCAATATCGGATATGCTAATTTGTTTTTTGAAAGAGATTTCCGGATGCTTAACAAAAACAAGTTGAAGTTCAAAAGACTTTATCGAACTGAATTTGTGTGAGAGCAACAACGCATAGAATGTAAGTTGAGGAATATATATACTTATTTTCTCTTCAACTTTTTGTGGTTCGAAATCATCAGTCTTATAATCTATAATATTTATTTTGTCATCAGCAATTATTACTTTATCAACTATTCCATATAGAAAAAAATCATTAACCTTTGCATAGATTTCATACTCGTTGAAGTATTTGTTATAAGAAATGATGTTTTTATAAACTTCCGAATTATAAAATGCAATCAAATCAGAATAGACAGTATCTGAATAAGGTTTAATCTGGTCGGGATTAATGTTTTCGTCTTTTAAATAGATATCTATGCAATTTGATAAATCATTTTCGGGAATATTCTCCTGAAGAATCCTATGTATAATTCGTCCTTTTAAATCTGATTTTAGAGATATATCATGATCCTTCTCATCTTTGAAATCTTCTTCATCGGAAATATCAAATTCTTTAGTTGTTTTTTTCTTACCTAAATTATGCTCAAATATCTTTCGTTGTAACGAAGAAAAACCATACTCATAAGTCAATAAGTATTTAACCGGACATTGAGAGAAAATAGAAATTTTTGTTGCTGAAATCACTTCATCACTAATATCACTTTTGATTGTATCGATGTTAAGGTTTAAATTTTCTTCGGCAGCTTTCTCGATCTCTTTATAAATACCGCAGTCATCAATAAAACTAAAGATAGGAATATTTAGTTGGATGTTTTCTCTATTGTTTACAAAAAGACCATCATTATTTTTTAGAAAATTGAGACTTGTGTCAAATTGCAAGATGCTCGATTCATCAACAGAAGGAAAAACTTCTCTGATAAATGATAAGAAAGATTCACTATTAGTTCTTTTATTCAAATTTGCAGTTAGAAACAAATAATTTTTTGCTCGGGTAATCGCAACATAAAATAATCGTTTTGCTTCAGCTAAATTTTTTCTTCTATTTATAACATTGAATACATTGACAATTGGAGCGGTCTCATATTCATCAAAAATATTTTTGCGGTTGGGGGTTTTTGCTAGAATTCCGAGGGATTTATCAACATAGATTTTTTTTGCTTTTATGGTTGATGTCTCTGAATAATCTTGCAATGCAAATAAAAAGAGAGCTTTAAATTCTAATCCTTTTGACTGATGAATTGTCATTATTTTAACCGAGTTTTGTTCATCAATTAGAGCAGCATGTCCTTCGTCTGAATAATGTTCAATTGCTTGTTTTAAATAAACCGTATAATCATACAAATTTCTAAAACCTTGTTTAAAAAATGCATCGGTTATTTGAATAAGCTTTTCAAGATTGTTTAAATCTTGTTCGCCATCTTCTTTTGAAGATAGAACTGAAATATAGCCTGTCTCTGAAATTATCTTTCTAAGTAGATAAATTATGTCACTATTATTTGCAATCCTGTTATTTTCTTTTAGTAATTCTATTATCGATATATAACTATTTTCAGTGTGGGACGCCGATTGAAACTTCTCCCAAAAGGTAGTTCCATAATTCAAAGATATTCTAAAAATTTCGGTATCGGTTAAAAAGAAGAGGGGAGAACGAAGAATAGCAACTAATGCTGTATCATCACGGTAATTCAACAAAAACGATAAATAATAATATATATCATACACTATTTGACTCTGGAAAAAACCGGTTCCTCCAATAATCGAAAAAGGAATGTTGTATTTCTTAAAACTAGATTCAAGTTCCTCAAATGACTTTCTTTTTCGGCAAAGAATAGCAATATCATTAAACTTAATGTTAGGAGTTTTTTCTTTGTCATTTATTAATTTTAAAACTCTACGGGCTACTAATTCACTTTCCTTCAAGTATGTGTTAATTTCTCTTTCACTTTTTTCTATTTTGCTAGTGAATAAAAACTCAATAACACCATCCAAATCTTCACTCTTTGCACATGTTATTTCATTGGGAGAAACCTCATTAAAAATGGGATTTGGATTTGAGAAAAGCTGTGAAAATATATGATTGGTGAATGAGCAGAGAATTGGTGACATCCTAAAACTGTCAGGTAATGAGAGAATTTTCCCTTCGTTGTTGACTGTTTGGATATCGTTGTTTGTTTTTCTAAAGACTTCCAATTCAGCATCACGAAACCTATAGATGCTCTGTTTCTCATCACCGACGACAAAGAGATTTCCTGTATGAAGTTCGTTGAGAATAGGAAGAAAAATATTGTATTGAAGCTCATTGGTATCTTGATACTCATCAATCATTATATATTTGAATTTTGAAGACAATTTTTGTTTTACATCATCATTCGAAATAATCTCCATAGTCTTTATTAAGATATCTTCAAAATCAAGATATGCGTAATTATTCTTACGCTTTTCATATGCACTTAATGATGCTGTAAACAACTCGATGAACATTAATCCCAATTCGGCGAGTGCATTTTCATGTTCAAGTGAGTCATCATCTTTTTGAAACAATTTTGCAAGTTGAAAGAACTTTTCTATGTTCAGGATTTCAGTGATGTATTGATCTCTATTCTTTTTAAGATATCCTATCTTTTTTATAGTAAGACTATTTGTAAAAGCTTCTGAATAATTGGCAATTCTCGATATGAAATTTATGATCGAATGAATTTTCAAATCTTTATCAAGTAAAAGTGAAATTCTATCTGCTATTTCAGACCCTTCATATTTCGCCGCATTGTTGATTGTTATGAAGTCCTGCAAAAAATCATGATATGTTGGAGAAAGAATCGCCTCAACTAATGAAACATAATTTTCTTGAAAATAACTTACTATTTCATCAATCGGTTTTGAATATAAACCATTTTTAAGCTTAAGAACGTTTTTTCGGTTTTTGATTAATGATATAATTTCTCTTCGAATGTTTGTTGCAGAATCGAAGATGCGGATTAACTTCTTTATTGAAGAATCATTTTCTGAAAAGGAGATTGC
Source organism: Ignavibacteriales bacterium (assembly GCA_020061995.1). The sequence continues at coordinate 25,881 of JAGUXE010000285.1, forward strand.
TTTTCTAATTACTTCATCAACAGACAACTCGAGAAGTTCATTAGCAAGGACCTCATCAATAGGAGAAAAATTTGCATCAATACCGGCTTCGACCGGAAATTCTCGCAATATATGGATACAGAAAGAATGGATTGTCGAAATATTTGCTGAGATTAATTGTCGTCGAATATCTTCAAGTTTTTCTCTCTCATGTAAAGAGCTAGCTTCGGAAATTCTTTTTTCAATTAACTCGGCTATTTTTTTATAAAGTTCACTTGCTGCTTTTTCGGTAAAAGTAATTGCCGCAATTTCCCGAAGGGGAACATCCAGATTTAGTGCGATTTGCAAGTATCTTTCTTTGAGTACAAAAGTTTTTCCTGAGCCAGCATTTGCAGTTAAGGATATATGCGAATTTGTATTAAGTGCTTCTGATTGATGTGGGGTAAATTGTGGCATCAGACAATTCCTAATGGCAATTTAATTGAAAATGTTGTTGAACCGGGATTTGAATTTTTCAATAATATTTCACCACCGGTTCCTTCAACAAACCGTTTTGCTAATTTTAATCCAATTCCCATCCCTTGTTTTTTTGTAGAGAAATCGAAGTTAAATATCTTATTTACGTTTTCTGAAGAAATTCCGAGACCATCATCGTTTATATCAAAAACAACAAAATTCTCCTCTTTATAAACATTAATAATAATATTATCTGCATTCGCTTGAACAGAATTTCTAATGAAGTTGATAATCATTCGACGGAATTGTGAAGCGTCGGACTTTATGAAAATCGAGTCTTCCGAATTAATCAACTTAATTTTAATAGTAGTATCATTAAACAATAATATTGATTCTGATAGGAGAGTAATCAGATTGAAATTTTCAAAATGAAAACTTGGCATTCGTGCGAAATTAGAAAACTCGGAAGCAATTTGATTAAGTGTATCGATTTGATTTAGTAAAGTTTTAGTTACCTTATCAAAAATTGACTCAAACGGCTTTGACTTATCATTATAAGATGCAATTAGTTGCTGCAACATCAGTTTCATTGGTGTTAATGGATTTTTAATTTCGTGTGCAACTTGTTTTGCCATATCTTTCCAAGCATTTTCACGCTCAAGTTGAGTTAATTCCTTCTGATTTTTAACAAGTTC
>JAGUXE010000227.1 GCA_020061995.1 Ignavibacteriales bacterium
TAAAATTCTTATTCTCACGAGCAATCGCTAAAATCCTTTCTCCATTTTTCGACATTATTTTCAATAAAAAGAGTAAGTTTTTCTCTCCATTTATTTCTATTTCTAACCATGCTTCGCCAGATTCATTATACTTTGCAGAGAAAATATTTTTAGCGGCGAACTCATTCAATTTTTCACCTTTTGATGAACGAACAAGCTCTTTGTTTAAATAATCAAATACTTTCAGATTTTCATAATCAACAGCTGATAAAATGCCGACTCTTTCCGGCATTAGTGTTTTAATTAAATATTCATGGTTCAACTTACTAGAGTTCACTTTTGCAGAAACAGCAATGTAACCAAGATTGTTATTACCATCTTTAAATTTAACAAATCCATCAATTATTTTAGCGTCTGAATAAATAGATTGCCTTGTATTTATTTGAATATCTTTTGTCGAATCAATCATATTTTCATCTAATTCAAGTCTTTCTTTATTTCTAGCGGAGAAACTTCCTAAAATATATTTTTTAGAATCTAAAATAAAAACGGTTGCAATTATGCCTTCGCGATAAATCAGGCTTTTCATCCATACTGAAAAAGCAGTTTTTGAACACTCGACACCTTTTTTCAAATCATTTACAATTTCACTATTACTCTTTGCTTCAAGCAATGTTTGATAAAGCATAAATTGAACTTGTTCTTCATTAACACGAACAATATCATAAGCAGTATTTTTTAGCGATTCTCTTTCCAACTGTGAGTTGTAATAAGTTAATAAGGATACTGATATTATTGAAGAAGCTATTGCGTATAGGAAATACTTGTAAACTATTTCTTTATTTCTATTAATTAGAAAGTATAGAATAATAAAAGAAAATGTGAAGAAAACAATTCTAATTAAGTCCGTACCTTGTGGTTCTGATTGTATTCGGTCGAAAATAAAACCAAATATTTGCACGACAGCATAGAAATAAATAAACAGCTTGCCAGAACTCAACTTAAATATTCCGTTTATTTTTTTACTTGTAAAAACAAGTAAGGCTAGTGAGCATAAGAAGATTGTAAAGCCAAGAAGTAGAATATTTAGACACATTAAAAAAACTGCTTCAGAAGGTATTATGGAAAATTCTTTGAAATAACGTATTGTAGAATCATATATCACGCTTCGTAATACAGCTCCAAAGCCACGCCATAGAAGTAAGTAAAGAAATATTGAAGTAAGAATTAAAGAAGTGTCCAAAATCCTTTGGTTACTTTTAGAAACTGTCTTACTTTTATAAACATTTAATATTTGTTGGTATCCTATTAACGCAACAACTAGAAATGCAACTACTGAAATAAAAAACTCCAACGGAGATCTAACCATTCCACCGGCAAATCTAGATGAAAAATTTGTTGAGTCGGTCAAATTACCAGTAATCCAAGCGGTTGGTATTTCTAAAAGAAAAAGTAAAACACGGTTACCTAAAATGATTAGTGTTAAACTCGCAAATTTTACAAAATTAGATTTTAGCTTGAGTGAGTAAAGAATCAGTTCAAATGAAATTAGCCAAACAAATAGTAGCAACAATATGCTTTGAATTGATTGAATATTTCTCTTTTGATTTTCAATATATTGGTTCAATGATGGCTTTAAAAATGATGCAACTGCAATTTTATTTTTAAAGTTATTTAGTATTGGAAATGAATAATATCTTCCGTCACGCTTAAGCTTCGAATCAAAACCATATTCTAATTCTATATCTGTTTTTAATTCCCGCTGCAACGAATCTAGTAATAATACTTTTTCAATCTTCGTTCTAGTTGGAAGAGATAACTCCTTAATTGGTAGGGCTACAAAAATCAAATAAGAATGTTTAGCATTATAATAAAGACTAGTAACTGCCAAATAGTCTATAAGTTTATTGGTCACGATTAGAATCTGTTCATCATTTTTTGCAAATAAAGCCAATTTATTACTGTCAGCTGGTGGTTCATTATTCCAAGCTAACAAATCATGTCTATTGTTATTTATTTGGATTGAATAGGGAGAAAACTGCTTATCCATAACAATTTCAAAAAGCGATTTTTGGTTAAGGCTTTCTTCTTTATCTAATTGTATAAAACGATTTTTGAGTTTATTAGTTATCGATATTAGATGTGAGCTTTTTAAATCAAAAGCATCTTGAATTTTTTGTGCATGAGTAAATGAAATGTCATCGGACTTGTTTCCCCAGTTTTCATTAGTACTTTTTATTAGTAAAGGTTCTGTAACAGCAGTTACAATAAAAAGAATGACCAATGTGGTCAAGAAAATTATTTTTGTTTTCTTTAAATCAATTTTGGTAATCTGCATTCTAATTAATAGTGATCTGAGTGATTCTCCAATTATTGTCACTCAATTGGAGAGAAATAAAAACTGTTGCAATAGTTCTAATTCCTCTTGAAATGTACTTTAACGTTCCCGCTGCAAATGGTGTAGCAGTTTCTGTTACCATGTTTGTGATCTTAAAAGAAATAGGCTGATTTACACTTAAAAAATCCTTTATCACGTAATAAGACTGATTAGCGCTGTAATAACCGGCTGCACCATTTGTAAAGCTTAAATAATTTCTTGGGGAGAAATAATTCGAAAATTTATCAACTGATCCCGATCCGATACCCTCTTCTATTTTTATAAATACTTTAACAGCATCTTTTGGCTTAGTTTCTTGAGCAAAAATCCAAGCAGGAAAAACAAGCAGGATTATACCAAACGTAATATATCGCTTAAAGATTGTTTTCATTTATTGTTTGCTTTTTACCATAATCCAAAATAGTTAAAAGATACAAAAAAGCATACCGTTAATGGTATGCTTCTTTGAGGAGTTGTATGCATTAAATTGTTACATATTTCTTTTTGCATTTGCAGGTAGAATTTTTCTTTCTTCTGGTACATATCTTTTTAACTGACGGTTCCCTTCAACTAACTGATA
>JAGUXE010000092.1 GCA_020061995.1 Ignavibacteriales bacterium
AAGTGAGAAAGAAATTATAGAACACATACAACCCTGTAATTTAAAATCGATTAGGGGTAACCCCAAGAGCAATTCCAAATTAATAAAAGGAGAAAACCTACTAGTTATGAAATATTTGATTGATAAAATGAACTTAAAAGGGAAAATCGATTTAGTCTATATTGATCCACCGTTTTCCACAAACAATATCTTCAGAATGAGCAAGGAAAAAGCAAATTCCATAAGCCGCAGTAATGGAGATAATGTTGCTTATGATGATTCACTTATTGGACCAGAGTATTTAGAATTTATTAGAGAAAGATTAATTTTGCTTAGGGAATTATTGTCTGATAAAGGTTCGATTTATTTACATATTGATTATAAAATTGGACATTATATACGAATTATAATGGATGAGGTTTTTGGTAAAGCGAATTTTCTTAATGATATAACCAGAATAAAATGCAATCCAAAGAATTTTGAAAGGCATGCTTATGGAAATATAAAGGATATGATCCTGTTCTATTCAAAAACAGGAAATCATATTTGGAACAATCCAAAAGCCTCTATGTCTGAGATGGATATAGAAAGATTGTTTAAAAAAACAGATAAAGACGGAAGGAGATATACTACTATACCTCTACATGCCCCTGGAGAAACAAGAGATGGGCCGACAGGACAACCTTGGAGGGGAATGAAGCCTCCGAAAGGAAGACATTGGAGAAGTCCACCAAATGCTTTAGAGGAACTAGATAAACAAGGTCTGATCGAGTGGTCTAAAACTGGCGTCCCCAGAAAGAAAATTTATGCTGATGAAAAAGATGGGAAAAAAATACAAGACATATTAGAGTTTAAGGACTTGCAAAACCCGATTTATCCGACTGAAAAAAACATAGAATTATTAAGATTGTTAATTGAGGCATCCTCAAATAAAGATAGTATTGTATTAGATTGTTTTTGCGGCTCCGGTACAACACTTAAAGCGGCACAAGATTTAGGAAGAAAGTGGATAGGGATTGATGAATCAGAAGAAGCGATTAAGGTGGCATTACAAAGACTAACTCTCAAGCAAAAAAAATTATTCACAGATGAATACGAGTTTGAATATCTGGAGCAGAGATAAGTATGTTTTCAAATTCCCTTTTTGAGATTAAGAAAAAACTACGGCAACAACATAATTTATGGCAGGTATACGAAATTCGGCTTGGCGTATGGATAACAACCTTAATAAAAACAAAAAACATATAGGTGAAATGTGATGAAAACGCTTTACGAGGCAAAACAAGAAACTTTGTTTGGAGAAAGGACCATCGAGCAAAAATACTTAGAATTAATCAATAACGAGCATAACATCTCTAAAGGGGTTGAAGTTTTAGATAAAATTGATTGGGACTTTAAAGATTTTACGACCCAATATCTTACACATACGTTTCATTCTTATCCTGCGCGGTTTATACCTCAAATACCTCTGACTTTCATCAAATTATTTACCAAAGAGAAAGAAACGGTTCTAGATCCAATGTGTGGTTGTGGAACAACATTAGTAGAGGCTTTTTTAAATAATCGAAATTCTATTGGGAATGACTTTAACCCACTTGCAACCCTAATAACTAAAGTAAAAACCACTCCGATTGATGAAAATGAGTTCGGATTTTTTAATAAAAAATTGGCAGTTATGAAGCGATATTTAGATTTAGATTATAGAAGAGTTGATGAAAGAATTAATAATCTACCTAACAGGAAGGTAAGCAAGATATTCAACAGGGTTGTAATCTCAAAATTAGAAAGCATCCGTGAAACTCTATTAGCGGTAAAACAAGAAGGACATAATGACTTATTTGATTTTGGAAGAGTTGCTTTATCATCAACAATATGGTCATTGGTAGAAAATGGTGATGGGATTGATGTTGATGATGTGTTTCTGAAAAAAGTAAAATCTATGCAGAACAACCTAAATAGGATGGCTAAGATTATTAGGACCGCCCCGGGGGTAAGAGTAATTTGTGGCGATGCAAGAAAATTAGAGGTTGAAACAGTCTCAATAGACTTAATAGTAACTTCCCCTCCTTATGTAAATGCATTGGATTATTATAGAGCCCACATGTATAACATGCTTTGGCTTGGAATGGATTTTGACTTATTTAGAAAACATGAGATTGGTGGGCATTCTCATTTCATTATTAATAGATTTAGACTACTTTCAGAATATTTAGGGGATATGCTCCGTTCAATGATAGAGACGAATAGAGTTTTAAAAAAAGATAAACTATGCGTAATTGTAGTAGGGAACTCCAGTTTGGAGTATGAATTGATTGAAAGTCATAAATTTTTTGCAGAAATGGGTAAGAAGATAGGATTTAAGCCAATAAAAACAATTTTTAGGAATATTGATAAAACAAGGAAATACACAAGTGCAGATATAGGGAAAATTGATGATGAATATATTCTTGTAATGCAAAAAGTAGATGATACTAATATTTCTGCAGATGAGGACAATTTTGTATCCGATGTTGTAAGAGAGCAGGTGGTAGGATTCAGAGAGCAGATAAAGAAATGCCAAGGCACTTCTATTAGGGGTAGGAAACCCACAAACGATAGATTATTGAAAAATGTAGATAAGATTAGTGAGGCAATAGAAACGATATCTGAAGACATAAAGATAAAGAGGTAGCAACATGAAAGAATTTATTGGCAAAATAATATACTCAATTCTTACAGGACAAGATTATAGAACCTATGTTCTTGCTACAATAAATAAGCGTTTTATCGATAAAGTACAGGAGCTGACTACCGAGATATATGAATACAAAAGAAAAGGAAATAATTGGCTCGAAAAACTATTAAATGATACATCCAGAAAGGAAGGAAAGGAGAATAAATTTAAACTTTTGTGGTATGGTGGGTTAAATGATAAGACAGTAAAAAACATGACGGGGGGAACTTCCACAAAGGAAGTATGCTTGGATCTTGGCAAAAAGAATATGGAAGCATTTCGATTGTTGTTGAGTGAGATTGAAAATTCTGAGAATCTTTATCAAATCAAAATAATAATTAAAAAAGATACAAATCAGGTTGAGCTAGATGATATAGAAAGTATCATTTTTGTCAATATAATTTCAGCGATGAAACTTACGATACAAGGAGGTGCTTGGAGTGAGGTTGGAAAGATAACCGAGAAAAATTTGCTATTCACAATATTTCAGTTGCTGAAAATTTCAAAAGACGATTATG
>JAGUXE010000102.1 GCA_020061995.1 Ignavibacteriales bacterium
TTAAAAACCTGGCCAGGAAGGGGTCATACACCCGCCCGTTCATGTTGATGAGGCCAAACTCATCCAGATGCTCGTGGCCGGTGAAGCCTCGGTCGAACAGGGTGGAGGTTACCCTGTAGTCGGCCCAGTCGTTGGGGTTTCTGCGCCTGCCCCAGGGGTCGTAGCTGAGGGATTGGAGAAGCTTGCCCGAAGCATCGGTGATGGATTCCTTTTCAATAGCTGGCGGGCTTAAAGTATAATCCTTTTGCAGAAAACACATTTGTTGGTTATGGCTTTGTTTCTCAAACGAGTAAACAAAACCAAACCTGCTGCAACAACCACCGGCATATGCCTCAACAACCATACTCAGATGAAACTATTTGCCCGATAAAGATAAAAATTTTGGATGAATTGCGACATACTATTCATCTGATGGTGCAAACAATTTTGTGAAAGCCTGAATTAAAATATTTAAAGAGTGGCATGCAAAAAAATATTTCTGTCGGATATCTTAGTGATTTGACCATTCTCTATTTCCATCCCAATTTCGAAAACACCCCAATTCAAAAATTCATAATAATAATTATTCTCAAAGTTTACATCGAAATCGTTTTCATGATGGATATTCAAGAATCCATAATTTTCATTTTCCTTAAAAAATTCATTTAACGCCTGTTCGTCTTTAATAGGCAGATATTGTAACTCTCCAAAACCAGAAATTAATAGTAGAAATGTTTCAATAATTTCATTTTTTTCTTCAATATTTTTATCTTTCAAATAAATATTCAGCAATTTAATATTTACAATAGAAGCTAACCAATTACTTCTATCATGAAATTGATCTCTCATCAAATCTGAATCAACTAAAACCATCTCATCAAAGGGTTCTGCCTTTGATTTGAGCAAAACGTAATGGCGTAATCCATTGTGTATATCCCTCTGGGTAATACTAATAAGTTCAGAGTTCTCAGTTACATCAATTACTTTTTCAATGTATTGCCGATGGTAATCCTATGGTAGATATCCAAGGAAATAACCAAAAGATAATTTAGAATGATGACGAAAATAAATATCACGACGAAGGGCTGAATAATCTCCTTTCATTATGATTACAATCATTATTACAAACAGGCCCAACAATGCCGCAAAAACTATTATCATTTGATTTACCTTCCTCCCCATACTCCAAATACCAGTTCTTAAAATTGTTACATGATCAGAATAACAACAATTAATTTAACTAAGTAACTACTTAATTTTGATATTCAATCCTATACCCAATCGTCAATAAATGAATTGCAAAAACAAGTCTATACTCAACTTTGCCAAAATTGAAAGAGCTAGCCAAATTAGTATAATTAGCAATCATTCCAGGAGATATACCACCTGATTCTTGAAAACATCTAAAATACTCTTCCATTTTCTTATCGGATTCTGACATTGATCTTAAAAGGGAAAAGTAATTACTATTGGTATTAATATTAATCATAGCTGATAGTGTGTCTTTTGTTTTATAATCAATCCCATATTCAAAAACCCAAATCTCACTAAAGCATCTACTTATAATTAAACTTTTTACAATTGAATCTAAGTTCATGTCATTTAGTGATAATATGCTAAGGTATTCCTCAGCATTCTCAGCATCTTTTAATTTGTTCATGAAGGACGTGTAGGCTAACTCAAGGTTACTTATATTAGTTTTTTTAACAACATGGTTATCAAATTGTTTAAGCAAACTCTTAAACTCAATCACACAGCCATCGGTAAATTTTTCTTCAAGTAAACCAATTGAATATTGCCCATGGGATTTAAAGTTGGACGTAATTAAAAGTATAAGAAAAAGCACAATTCGAATCTTCATACTTAATATTTTAAATGATTCCAAATAAAATCAAACTTATCAGCTGTTGTTCCCCAATTCCAACCAGGGTTTTTATAAAAAGTCCAGCTAACATTATTTATGTCCCTACTTACTGTTTGGCCTCCAGTAAAATTAAATACTGTATTAAATCTTTTTCCAATTCTATTGTATATCCCAATCTCCAATTGAAAGGGCATTGAGTTTCCATCAATTGTCAAATTAATTATTCCACTTTTAAATGCTGCGCTTGAATTTGGTTCAAAATTCTTAAATACAATATCAAGATCAATGTCTATACCACCTTGTTCGTTAGCAAAACGTATGGCTTTCAATATATGTTCCGTCCTTTCTTTGTCGTTTAGATCATTAAAATCCAATTTGGGAAATTTTGACCAAATAACTTTATTCACAACATTATGCATCGCATGATTCAACCCGGCACTAATGGCTCCATTGCGCGCGCCGTCCCAGAAGTTGCCTCCTGATATTTCGGCACCAACACCACCTGCAACTGCACCTGAGCTAACGGTTGCAAAGGCTTGCATAAATGTTCCACTTTTCTTGGTTAAATAACCTGCTCCGCCGCCCATCATTGAACCTGCTGCTCCTGCCAATAAACCCTGCCCATATGTACCTCCTGATATTCCAGACATCATCCCGCCCAAGTGTCCGTGGGCTATTGTTTGAAAAGCAAACTTCCCAAATCCGCTCATGCCTATTATGGATTGTCCAATCCCAAATGAAAAGGCTCCTCCAACAGCACCAATAAATGCAGCTTTACCGGCTCCGTCAAAAAATGGCTGGTTGTTGAACGAATTACTAATGCCATTTGTAATTATACCGATTGCAGCTCCAATCAAAATGGGTATAATTATTTCTCCACTCGGGTCAGTATACTTAAGCGGGTTGTTCCAGGCGTAGCTGTAGCGGTTGAAGTTTTGGCTATAGTCGGGTGCCTGCACAAAGGGGTCGGGGCTTAAAAACCTGGCCAGGAAGGGGTCATACACCCGCCCGTTCATGTTGATGAGGCCAAACTCATCCAGATGCTCGTGGCCGGTGAA
>JAGUXE010000337.1 GCA_020061995.1 Ignavibacteriales bacterium
CTCAGGGTTTTGTTTTGCGATTCGTTGGGCTTTATTAAGAATTTCATAATCTGCAGCATGCTTTTTACCATTTGAATCGTGATATAAATAGTCACCATCGCCGTGTATTACAAATACAAGTGAGTATTTTGTTATGAGATCCTCATCTCCCTTATATTCATTATTAGAAGTATAATAATTTAGGAGACCGCATGAGTTAAAAAACATCAGGAGCGTTGCACAGCCAAATAACTTAAAGAGCCTCAAGATATTTACGCTCCTGACGGATTTGCTATGTGGGCTTAGCATAAATTTACTGTTTGATAAATTGTTTATAGCTCTACAATAAATAAACAACTAAAATTACGATTACGACCAATGCCAGTAAACTTATTGTTACAGATGCCTGCTCCATATCTTCTACAACATAATTAGAGAAGTCGTTAAGTTGAGAATCAGTTATACGAGTGAAACCATTATTCCCTAAAAGTTCATCTTGTTTTTCTTGAACATTAGCTTTAATGCTCTCAATTCCATTACTTTCGTCTTCTGAAATCAAACCAGAACTTTGCACTTTATTTAGTGCAATCAAAGCTTTGTTAAATGATTGGTTAAGAATTTCTCTTTTCTCCGTTGGATTCTCGTTAGACTTTACTTCTTTTGCTGTTTTACTGAAATATTTTTGCAGTTCACCTTTACCGCCAGCAAGCACAGGGAGAGTTAAAATAAACATCATTACAACTGTTCCAATTACAAATCGAGTTTTCATAGTATCGTTTCCTTTTCTTGTTGATTATTCATTACATATTTTATTATAACAAATTTGGTTTAAACCTGTTACAAGATATCCCATATCTGCTCGTTAGTAAATAGACCAAAAGGATGAAAAAGGAACTACATCTTTAAATAACATAAAGTCCTAAAATTCTTAAAATTCAACCTCTGCAAGTGGTTGAATTTTAAATCGTTAATTTTTATACTGGTTGAAAATTCCGCACTAGCATAGAACTCAGGAATTGGACCTCCTTTTCAAATGACGGTATAAAACTACCTCCTAAGATCAAAAAGAACTCTGTGAGATTCCATTTTCTTCACTTAGCGAAACTCTGTGGTCAGACCTTCATATATTTTAGAAAACACTTAACAAAGAGGCACCAAGGCACTATCTTACTTTTTAATTTCCCAATGCCAATGCCAGGGTTCAAAAGAAACTCCAAAACGGTTTTCACGCGGATATGTCAAATAGAAATTATATTTATGCCCATTTTCAGCTAACCATTTGTATTCTTCCAGTATTTCAAAATCCTCTGCTACTTGAGATTGATTATAACCATTAATCCCCTCAATGTTTATAAAATCAATTGCCGTATTTTGAGGACTTCCATGTTCACTATAACCGGGCATAGCTATTATTTTTGCATTTTCTCTAAGTGAGTAGTTATTGCTTCTTGCAAGATAAAATAGGAATAAGTATGCCTGTCTTCCTGCAGATCGATAACCTGAATCTACAAATAATCTTTTACCAATTTCCTTTTCCATATCAATCATCATTAGTTCATAATCATTATTAACATGTGCCGGAAGATAAGTTACTCCTGTTTCGTATTTCTTTCCTTTTCGGTTTAATGTTGTAGATTCTATTCTTAATAAATTCTCAGGTTTATCGAGAGTAAAAAACTTTCCTTTAAAGCCTAAGTCTATAGGATTTATTTCAAATATTTTTTCCACAAAAGAACGCTCAAATGTTCCAAGTAAATTCATTAATGACGAATATTCAACTATTCCCCTTTCATGTGCAGGGAGAAGACTCATTTCATTTTCCCATTCGGTCAAAACTCTTTCTAATACAAATCGATGAACAAAATTTAATTTTGAAAAATTAATCTCTTCAAAATAATATTTGGCAAAGATCCCGAGTGTAATTAAAACTAAAACCAGAATTGAATTAATAATATATTTTTTCACAACATTCACAATAATATTTATAAATACTTGGAGTAATCTAAAGAGTTATTGATGTTTATTCAAAAAATATTTTTAGTGCAGTAACAATTACTTTGTAAATTTGGAAATGAGTTTTGCTGAATTGATCTAATGGAAATCTGGAAAAGAAATTTAATCATATTATGGATTAGTCAATTCCTGGCTATGGCAGGGATGAGTGCTGTAGTTCCTTTTCTTCCGCTCTTTATACGTGAACTTGGAGTAACATCGATTAATGAAACTGCTCGCTGGAGTGGTTTAGTATTTGCAGGTCCTTTTGTTGTATCATTTTTTATTACGCCTCTCTGGGGAACACTCGGTGATAAGTATGGTCGCAAGATGATGACCATGCGTGCCATATTCGGATTAGCATTATCACAATTCTTAATCGGATTTTCTCAAGATGTAAATCAATTATTCTTTTTCAGAATACTTCAAGGTTTGTTAAGCGGGTTTTATCCTGCTGCACTTGCACTTACAGCAGCCACAACTCCGAAAGAAAAAACCGGTTATGCATTGGGAATGATTCAATCAGCCGGTTTAGCCGGCAATATTATTGGTCCTTTGATTGGTGGTCTTTTATCGGACATACTTGGTTTTCGAAATGTTTTTTTCGTAGTTGGAACTTTGGTCTTCTTTACCGGAATATTCATAGCAGTTTTTATAAAAGAACCGGTTAGAGATAAAGAATCAGAGATTTCCTTCTCTTTTATCGATAATATTAAATTCATTTTCAACTCAAAGTTGTTATGGATAATATCCATTTTAATATTTTGCAGTTCTTTCGGTGAAGCACTTCTCAGGCCAATCTTTGTATTGTATATCGAATCGTTTCATGTTGAGATGAAATTTCTTCCAACTATTACCGGTGCGTTATACAGCATTCTTGGAATATTTTCTACAATATCATCAGCACTGTTTGGTAAGAAAATAGATAAAATCGGAATCAGTAAGACTCTCTTCTTCGGAGCTTCAACAACCGGTCTAATGTACATAATACATTATTTTGTGGTTGATATTTATATGTTAGTACCTGTTAGAATATTATTAGGATTAGGTTACGGAATAATTATTCCTGTATTATTTACCGCATTAAGTAAAGATATTCCGGAGGTTCGAAAAGGTGGAATAATGGGTATTGGTTCCAGTTTTCAGATACTGGGTAATATGATAGGTCCTGTAACATCAGGAACTTTAGCAGCAATGATTGGATTGCGTCCGACATTTTTACTTGCAGGAATTATTTTTATCTCAATTGGATTATTTTCAAATATTAAAATGAAAAAGATTAAATCTCTTTAAGAGTTTTCCATCTTCCAAACCTGAATTTTCCCCAAAGCAATGTTGAATATAAAATAACATAAATTGGTAATGCAAACCAGGCGACCTGATAACCTAAGCCTAAATATATTCCCAGAAAATATGCTAATGGTACAAATATTAAAATATTGGTTATAACTTCTGCTGCCATAACAAAAGCTGTTTTCCCTACCGCCTGCAAACCGTTCGCAAAAATAATTCCGGATGCATAAATAATTTGCGAGAAACCTGCAATCTGCATAGCCGGTTTTGCTACTTCGATTATAGTTTTATCAGTCGTTATTAAAATTAACAAAAGTTGGGGGAAGAAAATGTAAAAGATCGAAAGAAAGAGCGTATAGTAAGTAGCTATTTTTGCTGTTTCATAGCCGTAAATTTTTGCGAGCTTCTTCTTCCCTTTGCCAATATTGCTTGAAACTAGTGTTTGAACGGCAATACCAAAACCAAAGGAAGGCATAAATGAAATGAATAGTGTGCTAATGATGGCTTGCGTTGCTGCTTGTTCAATAATTCCTATCAATCCGGTTATCGCAACAAAAGATAAAAAACCAATCAGTATAAAAATATTTTGGAATGAGACCGGTAATGAAAGATGGACTATAGATTTTAATAACACCGGCGAGAACTTAAACCTCAATAAATTGAATCTATTTTTAAACTCTTTTCTAGATGTTATTACGAGATAAAATATTACGTCACAAATTGTGGCTATCGTCGATCCGAGTCCGGCACCTGCTAATCCCATTGATTCAAAACCAAATTCTCCATAAATAAAAATGTAGTTGAAAAAAATATTTAAAAGATTGACCAATAAAGCCGACATCATAAATATTTTTGTATTTCCTATCCCGAAATAAAATCCTCTGAATGAAACGGTAATAAGAAAAAATGGGATTCCTAAAAACCGATAAAACATATAATCACCGGCTAAACTCCCGACCGTGAAATCTTTTGCAAACAACTGGGCTATTGTCGATGAACCGGTTACACCAAAAAAAGCAATTATAACTCCAACGAAAATTGAAATTAAAATTGAATTAAAAAAAACATCACTTATCTCGTTGTGCTCATGTTTACCAAATCTTCTTGCAATTAATATTTGCGTACCTGTAGCAAGACTTGAAAAAAAACTTATTAATGCCCATGTTGCAAGAACACCAAGTCCCATTGCTGCTAAAGCATATTCTGCATTATCTAATCTTCCGACCATAGCAGCATCAACCAGAGAGACTATCATTTGCGAAGATAATCCAGCTATAGCAGGCAGAGCCATTTTGAGTATGGTTTTATAAAAATTTTTTAGTGGTAGAAAATTCATAACGTGAAATTAAGAATTTTAGTGACTTTATAAAAAGAAGGGAAAAGATTGTTATTCGCAAATTATTAACAACGTCAGATACAATATTTGAGTAAATTGACTTTAAATCGATAAAATCGACATGAAGTCTCTTCATTTAGTCCTAAATTTCTTGACATTTTTGTTTTTTTTTGATAAAGTTGAAATGATTTAATCAACTATTATTCAAAGTCGATGGAGAAACACATGAAACAGCATTTCTTTTTTATAACACTTCTGTTAGGAC
>JAGUXE010000134.1 GCA_020061995.1 Ignavibacteriales bacterium
GGAGGATTTACAATTGTAGATTCTTCATAAAAAAGATATCCCCCCGGTTTTACACATGACTCAAATTTATCGAGCGATGGCTGATTAAGAATAATAGCCGAATCATATCTTGAAACTAGTGGAGAACTAATTCTTCCATCTGAAATTATTACAACACAATTTGCCGTTCCGCCACGCATTTCAGGACCGTAAGACGGCATCCAGCTTGTTTCTTTATCTTCTATTATTGCAGAATAAGAAAGGACCTGTCCTAACGAGAGAACTCCCTGTCCACCAAAACCTGCAACAATTATTTCTTCTGTTTTAATCATTTTAATCACCTAATTATTCTCTGTTGAAGGAGCAGTTATATTTTTGCCTGGAACTTTAATATCACCAAGCGGATACATAGGGAACATATTTTCCTCAATCCACTTTTGTGACTCTAATGGTGACTGTTTCCATCCAGAAGGGCAATTAGAAACAATCTCGATAAAACAAGTTCCTTTATTTAGCTTCTGATATTCGAATGCACTTCGCAGAGCTTTTTTTAATTTTCTAACAGCATTAGGAGTATGAACAGCATGACGTGCTACAAAATAAGCTCCGGGAAGTTGAGCAATCATTTCGGTAATTTTTAGTGGGAATCCGATTTTTGCAGTATCTCTACCGTACGGAGTTGTTGAAGTCACTTGTCCGCATAATGATGTCGGAGCCATTTGACCACCGGTCATTCCGTAAATTGCATTGTTTATAAAAACCATAAGAATATTTTCACCGCGGTTAACAGTATGAATAGTTTCGGCAGTGCCTATTGCTGCTAAGTCACCATCTCCTTGATATGAAAAAACATATTTTTCCGGGAGAACTCTTTTAATTCCAGTGGCTGCGGCACTTGCACGACCATGCGCTGCTTCTTGCATATCAATATTCATATAATGATAAGCAAATACCGAACAGCCCACAGGGGCAACACCAATTGTCTGATCCTGAATTCCCAATTCGTCAATAACTTCCATTAAAACGCGATGTGCAACTCCATGTCCGCAACCCGGGCAATAGTGAAAAGGAGTATCGGTTAAGGTTTCAGGTTTCTGATATACTACTTCTAAATTTTCTAATACAGGTACTTCCATATCTTCCTCACACTTCTTCTTCATGATGAATGAATTTTTGCTCTAATGCCACAGCAATTTCCTCTGGAGTGGGAATCATTCCTCCCATTCTTCCTTTGAAATAAACCGGACATTTACCATTCACAGCAAGTTGAACATCTTCAACCATTTGACCTGCATTCATTTCGACAACCATAAATCCGGCTGCTCGATTAGCAGTCTCGGAAATAATTTGTTTTGGAAATGGGAATAGTGTTATCGGTCTGATTAGTCCTGCTTTAATTCCTTTTTCTCTTACTATATCAACAGCTTTTTGGCAAATTCTGGCAGATAAACCGAAAGCGACAAAAACGATTTCAGCATCTTCCATAAAGTATTCTTCATAGCGAACTTCAGCTTCTTCTATTGCTTTGTATTTATCTTGAAGATGATGATTTATTGCTTCCATTTTCTCAGGTTGAATATGGAGAGAGGTAATTATATTTCTTTCTCTATCTTTTGTTTTACCTGTTGTTCCCCATTCAGGTGTTACATGAGGAAGTGATCCTTCTTCAGGTAATGTAAGTTTTTCCATCATTTGTCCAAGAGCACCATCGGCAAGTATTAAAGCCGGAATACGGTATTTTTCTGATACTCTAAAAGCATCAAAAACGAAATCAGCCATTTCTTGAACTGAAGATGGAGCTAAAACAAACAACTTATAATCGCCGTGTCCACCCCCCTTTACAGATTGAAAATAGTCACCTTGTGATGGCTGAATTGTCCCCAACCCGGGACCGCCGCGTGTGATATTTACTATCAAGCAGGGAAGTTCTGCTGTAGCAATGTAAGAAATTCCTTCTTGCATTAAACTTACACCAGGGCTTGATGATGAGGTCATAACTCTTGCCCCTGCGCCTGCAGCACCATAAATCATATTAATTGATGCAACTTCGCTTTCAGCTTGTAAAACTATAAAGCCCCGTTTTGGCGCTTGTTCTTCAAAATATTCTAATATTTCCGATTGTGGAGTTATGGGATAACCGAAATAAGCTGTAAGCCCCGCACGAATAGCGGCTTCTGCTAAAGCTTCATTTCCCTTCATCAAACGGACTTCTTTTTTGTTTGTGTTTTCCATTTGTGATACCCTAAACTGCTTTCTTTACTTTTGCTTGACGGTAAACTGTAATAGCGGCATCGGGACAAACAAGAGCACAATTAATACAGCCGGTACATTCATCATTAATTAGTTCTGCGTATCTATATCCTTTAGGATTAATTTGTCTGGATAGACTTAAACTATGCTGCGGACAAGCTGCTATACATAATTCACACCCCTTGCAGATGTCGGTAGCAATTAAAACTGTTCCTCTTATCATGATTAACTCACTAATATTATTAATATTCTGAAATTTGCAAGTTATATGCCAAAGGTATATTTGAAGGTTTTTTTTTGTTAATGTAGAAAAATCAAATGAAAAGCAAGTTGTTTTTCAAAATTTGGAAGAGGTTCGAAGCTTCTTTTCTTGATTTTGGGAAGTCAACATTAGTTGCTATTGGTAATAATGAACCGATGGTTAATAGTTGTTTTTAGTCAACCATAAATTCGTTTTCGAGGAAAGAGTGAGATATTCAAAGCCAAATTTTTGAAATTCTCACTCTTTAACTTTTAGCTATTCAACAACCGCAATTTTCATCATTTTACCGACTTCCATAACTTCCGGATAGTACATTAAAGACACTTCGGTAGGGACAATCGAATAATTCCCCGGGATTTGTGCCCGAAGTAAATATGTAAAAGTCATTTCTTTTTCGGGATTTGTAACAAAGAATGAAATTTTTTCGTCACGGATTTCCTTATCGGAATAACGCCAAATCCATGGTCTTCTTCCATAAATTCTATAATCATTGTTAAATCCGGGGTAATCATTTTCATTATTTATGTTATAATAACTCTCATCTTTAATTATTTCAAATCCCGCGGGGAGGAAATCTTCAATCATAACGTAGCGGTCTTCTCCGTCGACAAAATCAACCTTAAGTTTTACAAAAAGAATATCACCGGTTTTTATGCTTTTTGTTATTGCGGACTTCTTATAAGAAATTCCCTGTGGAGATGCATCATAAATTAATTTGGAAATTTCTTTGATGATTTTAAAATGATTAATGAGTTCACTTCGCTTTTCTTTCTGATAAAATTCATTCTTTCCAGAAAAATAAATTTTACCATCGCCATCTTTTAAGATTGACAAAACGTTTTTGCCATGCTTCAAAATCGGTTTTGAATTGTTATCAATTACCAATCTATTTTGTTCATTAAAAAGATTACTCTTATCAAACTTTAGCTTTTGAATTTCTACATTGTTTACTTTCACTGTTGAGATGTAATCTGCAGACAGTTCTTTTGATATTTTAAGGAAATCAGTAAGTGCAAAAAGTACTTTTGCCGTCTGCTGAGTTGAGTTCCATGAATATCCTTTTTGTTGTTCAATAAGTTTAGCAACAATTTTTTGAATCAGTTTACTTTTTGGATCTAACTTCATCAATAATTTTAAAGAATATGCTGTTGTTTGAACTTCATCATATTGCCAGCCGAAACGATTTGTATACTCCTTCCAATAAGCCGTCCGTTCACTCTCAATAATTTTATCTAACAGTTTATTCATCATCAATTCACTCTCTTTTATTTGAAAAAGAGAATGATAAGCCAATCCGGTTAATGAGAGAGAATAAGCATCAAGTTTTTCAATTGATAATTTATTTAATGAAGAAATGAGATTTTCACGATTGACTTTAATAAACTCGGCATTCTTACTTAACACATACAATATGTAGGAATATGTAGTTCTATCAAATGAAGAAGTATTCTTTGACTGCTCCCACAAAAAGTTAGTAGCTCTATCTATATAGTTTTGTTCAACAGCATAACCTGAAAGTTGAGCTTCGAGCAATCCGTTCAAAACATAAGTTGTCATAAAAAGATCACTTCGATCATTCTTCCACCAACCCCATCCGCCATCTTCATGAGTGAAAGAATAAATACGTTTTAATCCGGCATCGACAATTATTGGCAGATCTTTCGTAGCTTTTGAAGAGAGAGGAAGATTTAATTCCTTAAAGGTGTTAGCTGCAATAACAGCCGGTAAAAACCTACTCATTGTTTGTTCAACGCAACCATAAGGATATTGAATCAAATCATCTAACGATTTCAAAATAGAAGAAGCAATTGTAGGTTGAACAATAAACGAAATACTAGCAGTCCGTAAATCGACATCATTCGGAATATTAAATTCTATTTGTGATTCAGTTCCGCTATCAAGGAGAGTATTTAGCGGAGTTATATGCTTTATGCCATTCGGATAAATCGGTAGGGTTATTTTTACTGCATCCGATTCTTCATTAGTAAGTGCTTCAACATAAAGCTCAACTTCACCTATCGGTTTTGAAACTTCAATTTCCCAATCAATTCGTTTTGCAGAATTTTCATAAAGGTAGAAATCATATTGATTGTTACCGACTTTTGTCATTCCCTTTTGATTAATTTCAGAAAGGATCTTCAATTCATTCACATTGAATTTAATTCTAACTTTTTTCTTTTCACTTAAATAATTGTGGACAGTCGTTGTAATAAAATGTTTATCACCTTCTCTTAAAAAGCGGGGAGACTCCATGCGTACGAGAAGATTTTTTCTTGCAATAACTGTGTTAATTGCTTCACCAACATTTGTACTTTTAGTTATTCCTCTTACGGTTGTTCTCCATGTAGTAAGATTATCGGGCATTTTAAATTTTACTTTTGCTTCACCATTTACATCGGTTAAAATGCCGGGTAGCCAAACGACCGCATCTACAAAATCTGACCGAACATCAGGAGTTTGAAATTTTTCTAATTCGGATTCTATTCCTCCCTTTGCCATAGCATCGGACCTCATCATCTGCAAGTTCGTTCCACTCATCGATTCAGAAGCAACTCCTCTTAAGACTGGAAGATCTTGAGGCATAATGATTTCAGGTTCTTCAATTTGTAAATCGACTTTATTCATCCCTCTTTTGAGATTAATCTGTTTAACAAAAACAAATTTGCCTATCGGAGTAAGAAGGGCAATATCATAATCACCTTGTACTAAATTATTTATTTTGAACTTTCCGGTGGAATCAGAATAAGTCTGCCAAACCTCATTCTCATTTATAAATAAGATTTCTACACTTCTATAAATTTTCTTGTTCGACTTTTTATCAAACAATTCACCTTCAACTTTTTCATTCCCTTTAGATGTAAATGTTTTAAATAAATACTTTTTATCTAACCGTGAAGCATAGCGGCTTTCGTTTGAATAATAATTTGATTGAAGCGATGAATAAACCGGAACATAATTATAAGCCTGCATCAAAAAGAAATTCTGAATCGGTTGTACTGATTCATCTTTAATTGCATAAATACTTTCGTCAACAACACCGAATGAAAATTCAGCGTTAGCTGCAGGTTGGCCTCTATGATCTTTTACTTTAATCCAATACTCTGCTTCCTCCGCGGGTTTGAATATTTCTTTCGAAGGAGATATATCAACCGTTAAAATTTTATGCTTCGGAAGAACCGGAATTGTTTTTTGATCTTGATAAATATTTTTGTCGTTAACAAAAACTATTGAAATGTTAAAGGATGGACTGAGTGATTCATCTATCACTTTTCTTATTTCATAACTCTTTCCTTTTGCTGTAATCTTCTCATAATAGACTATTGATGAGTTAATTTCATAAGTGAGAAGTAATTCAATTCCTTCTTGAGGAAGCATAATTACTGCCGTTAAAGTATCACCCGCTTCATAAATATCTTTGTCGGAAATTATTTCAGGTCTGCCATTGTAGTTATAGTAATAAGGAATATCTTTGTCCGTGACACTAAAACTCCCCGAAGTAGTGATTTTATTATTTTGCTTATCGATACAAACAAAAGTATAACTATAATTACCTGCTTCTTCCGAAATATAACTTACGCTATTTCTCCCTGCTTCATCAGTTTTGCCGTAAATCGTTTTAACGGTTTTTTCAATTCGGTTGTTGTTGACATAATCAACTTTATTGATGATTAGTTCATATTTTGTTACAACAGGGGAGTTGTCAAAATCAAAAGAACGAAGATGAATTAAAACCTCTTCTCCTTTCTTCATAAAATATTTATTGGTAAAAGAAGAGAGGGAAAATTCACCCCGAGTTACAAACACCTCTTTAGAAGCTGAAATTGTTCGACGAGATTCATCGGTAACTTCAGCTACAAAATGGTAATTTACATCAAATTCATCCGCTTCATTTATTTCGTATGAGAAATTGAATCTCCCCTTCTCATCAAGTTTTCCGTCAATTTGATTTAGAAATTCTTTCTGTACGTTTCGATGAGAAATATTTCCGGCAAATGATTTATAAAACCATTGATGTTCAGACCAATACCACCAGGGGAACCAAAATTTTGATTTATATATTTTAACCGTTACATCTGCATTTGCAACAGGCGAACCGAAATAGTAATCGCTTTGGACCTCGCCGCTCACAACATCTTTACGTGTGTAGTTTTTCTTTGCGGATGTTACAACAACTTTGTATTCAGGTTTTTTATATTCATCCACTTCGAAGCTGCCATAGTAATACCCTTTTTCATTTGAAATATTTATTGTGTAACTGCCAATATCTGCTTCATTATCAAGAAGAAAATTATCCCATATACTTCCAAAATCATTTGAGACTAATTCGGTTTTATAAACTTCTTTATTTTTGGGTGAACGGATTATGATATCAAATTTTTCATTTGCAACAGGTAATAAATTTCCACTATCCCGCTTTCTTATTATTCCCTTAAAATTTACTTCTTGTCCGGGGCGGTAAACAGGTTGATTTGTATATATATATCCGAGCCTTTGAGGATGTCGATATGAATCAAAAAAGATATATGGATTGCTAAATACTATTTCGTTTTTTGTTTCACCGATAAGTAAAAATTCTTTATTATGTCGGGATGTATCTATCTTAAGTGCATGTAAACCATCTTTAGAAGCATCTGAATAGACTATCTTTTCATCATTAGCGAATAGTGAAATTTTACAATCAACAAACTTTCCGGTTTTGGTGTCTGCAACAAAAGCTAACACCTCTGTTCCGGTGGTTTTGTATACAATAACAGAATTAGAAACAACAATCGGACAATAGGCTACTTGATCCCCTTGTATAGCTTGTAATAAGTATATGCCGGATTCTTCTGTTTTGCCAATATCAATCTTGTGAGATGACCAACGATATTTCGATGCAGGTAAAGTATAATCCCATTTCTTAATTTCTTTAGTATACTTTAATATATGAGAGTTATTTTTACCCCAAACATCAAATTGATAATTGCTGTTAGGATTTTTCCTCTGCATCTTAAGCAGCATAATCGGGTCTATTATTTTTAGGAAACGTAACTGATAATTTCGACCTGATTGTTCAGTAAATAAATCGACTGAAATTTCTTGTCCGCTTGAAAATTGTGTGTTACCCGATATCCTGAATCTAATTTCATCATCAGCAATATTGGAACTCCCCAAAAGAAAAGGGAGAGAGAGAATAACTACAAGATGCAAGATTTTTACTTTAGATAAATTCATTTGTTCTCCTAACTTTAATCCCTTATACTGTTGAAGGTTGAAAAAGTGCCAATTCCGAAAATGGAATAACGATTGTGCTATTCTAATATAACTAAACATTCTTATTTTTAGTTTATTAATTAAATTTTCTAAACGGAGCAGAGATGAAACGAATTCTTCTTTTTCTGGTTTTTTCAACCTTACTTTTAGCCGGTGACAAGTTCACAATTCAAGATAAACTTTCGATGATTATTCCAAACTCTGTTGTCATTTCACCAAACGGTGATAAGGTTTTGTTTACAATCCGTAAAGCTGATTTTACTGAAAGCAAATGGAATACTCAAGTTTATATTCTTGATGTAAAAACGGGAGTCTATTCACAATTCACTCAAAACGGGACAAGCTGCACAACTCCACAATTTTCACATGACCAAAAATGGGTAACTTTTTTATCGTCTCGCGAAGGACTTAATAAAGAAATCAACAAGCTCGAAAAAGGAACAACTCAACTATGGGCTGCCCCTTTATCCGGTGGCGAAGCACACAATTGGACATCGCTGCCAAACGGAGTTGATGAATATGTTTGGTCAAAAGATGGAAGCAAAATTGCAATTCTTTCTGATCGTTATGATGAAGTCGAAGAAGCAGCAAAGAGCAAAAAATTAAGAGTTAAACGTGATGAAATCGTTTTCCCTAAAGTAAATCCGATAAAAACTCTCCATATTTTTGATGTTAATAAGAAGGTTGTTATTTCTTCGTTTGATCTTGATGCAGGAGTTTCAAATATAAATTTTAATTCAGTCGGAGATAAAATCATCTATCAAACAAATATTACCGGTGAATATAACGATGATCAAAAACAAGATATTTATGAAATTAATCTGAACGGTAATATCAAACAAATAACTGCGGATAATGGTCCTGAAACTTCACCCATATTTTCTCCGAACGATAAGTTTATCGCCTATAAAACTCAAACTGTTCCCGATATTGAGTTTGCCGAAACCGATTTGACTATTTTGAATTACGACAATGCTTCAAAGGTAAATCTGACTTCAGGATTTGATTATTCGGTAAACTCATTTTTATGGAAAAATGCTGAAACAATTTTGTTTACCGTAAATGAAAAAACCGATATCCATCTTTATGAAGTAAATATATCTACAAAAAAGATTTCGAAAGTTATAGGCGGAAATGTTTCGATTAGCAACTTAAGTCTTTCAGCAAAAGGAAATCTGTCTTATAAAGAAGAAGATGCTAGAACTTATGGCGAAATTTCAGTTGATGGAAAGAGAGTTTCATCTTTTTCCGGACAATTGAAGAATGTTCCAAAATACAGTCAAGAAGTTATTTCTTACAAAAGTAAAGATGGCAAGTTTGATATAGAGGGAATTCTTTTTAAGCCTGAAAATTTTAATCCTAAAAATAAATATCCTCTTATAGCTGTTCTTCACGGCGGACCGTATGGAAATTTTCGAAATACTTTGAACCAAAGTTATTCAGTTGAACTTATGACTCAAGAAGGGTATCTGGTTTTTGCTCCTAATCCACGAGGGAGTTCGGGCTATTCTGACAAATTCGGACAAGCAAACAGATATGACCTTGGCGGCGGAGATTATGAAGATATTATGTCGGGAATTGATTTTCTTATAGCTGAAGGAATTGTTGATTCTAACAAAATGGGAGTAACCGGCGGAAGTTACGGAGGATATTTAACTAACTGGATTATTTCCCAAAATAATCGCTTCAAAGTTGCAGTCTCTTTATTCGGAATTTACAGTTTCTTAACCGATTGGAGTAACTCGTGGCAGCCTGAATTTGAGAAAATGTTTTTCGGATATTACTATTGGGAAAAACCGATTGACATGAATAACTTATATATAAATAGATCGCCTGCATTTTATACACAGAATATCAAAACTCCTACTTTGATTTTGCAAGGTGAAAAAGATCAATACACCGACATCTCAAACTCAAGGGAAATGTATCAAGCATTAAAGCAAATCGGTACCCCGGTTCAGTTTGTTGTTTATCCGAGAGAAGGACACGGTATCAGAAATGAACCGAATCATTATTGCGATAGTGTTGAAAGGGCTCTTGAGTGGTTTAAGAAATATCTTAACGATTAAAAATATCTAAAAAATAGAAATATCCGACTATTAAACCCAATTAGTCGGATATTCTGTTTTCCCTCCAGATACAAAATAGAGACTCAGATGTGTTGAAACTTCCCCCTTCCTCAGATACTTTTGTACTTCAAATTTAATTAACAACTAAGAGGGTATATTGAAATCGTTAACAAAATTAATGCTGTTTTCATTGCTCCTGATTTTGGCTGGTTTTACGGCGGTTAGTGAAATCACAACTGACGAGGAAGAGCCAAAGTTTGAAGAGATGATTACATCGGTTAATGAAGTTACAAATGAAAATACGACTATCATTAATTACATCGACAAAGGAACAATGAGGGCTTCATGGTATGGTCCCCGTTTTCATGGTAAAACAACCGCTAACGGAGAAACTTTTGATCAAGAAGCTTTAACTGCCGCTCATCGAAATTACCGATTTGGAACTTTGTTACGCTTAACTAATCCGACTAATAATAAGTCGGTAATTGTTCGAATAAATGACCGTGGACCATATATATATGGTCGGCATATCGACTTATCACGCGCCGCAGCAGAGCAACTCGGTATGATAAGACGAGGAGTTATGAACCTTGAGGTTGAACAAGTAAGCCTTAAAGGGGTAAACTTTCCGGTAATTACATTCGATTAATTTTATAACTTTAACCTTTCAATCTCCTATTCATTCCGGTAATTATTTATGCCGATGAGTGGGAGATTTTTCTTTTTAAATCAGATTCTCTTGAATGTAACTGTTCAGTAACAATAATAATTACTCTCATTTACAAATTCATTATCAATTCCACATACAAGATTGCAAAGCGAAGATTTCCGTTAAGCTGAAAAATCCATTTGAAGAGATTTACATCTTTTCAGCTTTCTCTCATTCTATCACAAGCACATTTTCAAGCATCTTTGACAAAGTAGTCGAGATAATAGAAAACTTTAAAAATGTTATTTTTGAATCTTCTAAAAAAACAAGGGTTAATTGAAAAGGAGAGATACAAAATTGAATGTGAGTAAACCGATGAATCGGTTAAAGGAGCGTGGCGTTTCATATTTCCACGAATGAATTCCCTACCGGGCTGATGCGTTGGTGAATGATACTTACATCTTTTCAAAATTCCAACTTTCTGTCTTGCACCAATAAAATGACGATATAAAAAATCAAAAGAAAACATAACTCAAACTCAATCATAAAAACAAAAAATCTGGAAAAACCACTTCCATATTTCATCGCTCTCTTTTTTGTATATTTAAGGGGAGTAAATAATTAACTTTTAGGGGAGTTTATGAAAGTTATATCTGCTGCTATATATAGATGTTTGTCTTCCCACAAATTAGCTGATGAGAAAGTATTAAGCTATGTTACTTCTTTCTTCCTTTTCTTATTGTCATCCGCAATGATATGCAATATACAAGAACCACTTCTCGACAAAGAATGTAAATGTATTAATCCCAATCGGTTTAATAAATGAATTACATAAAACAAAGAAAATTTAACTTAACATAAAAGGGTAATTATGAAAATCTTTTTCACAATTATAATACTATTAACATCAACATCGGTTTATAGTATTGAAAAGGAACCTGACAAAATTGAAAACATAAAAATTTTAAATGACTCAACAGAAGTGAAACCTGAGAACATCCGGACAGTCTTTATTTCGTTACTCGGGTTTGGGTTCTCCGATGTGTGGTTCTATCGATTAGGTTACCAGATTAACCGAAAATGGAGTGTCGCATTAAAAGCAAGTTTATTTTTAGATGATGGGAAAAGCAGAAGCAGCATTGGCAGTGTAGGTGTTGGGACACGGGTAACACATTATCTTGATTCTAATCTACTCTGGATTATAAATAATTACTCGGGTGAAATAGTAGTGGGACGCGCCAGTGGCATGCTTGAAGCAAATGTGGGATATGAAAGCGTTAGAAATCGCTTAATAACATTCTATTATGCAGTCGGGATAAATTATTTATTTGATGAAGGGCATTACCCTTATCTATCACCCAGTTTTAAATTTGGTATGAATATTAATTTTTAATAGGAAATAGTCAAAAAAATCTCCGAGGGTTGGTATTTAACCCACTTACCCCCCGCCTGTCGAGAACCACTTCTCGAAGGAGGATGTAGTGATTTAAAAGCGTCTTTTGCGTTTTCAAACATTCCACTGAAATAAAAAACATGCCTTATATGAATAATAACTGACAACTGTTCAGATTTAGCCATTTTATTTTTACCATAATCCCCTTTTTTACGACAAAACAACTTCTTATTGCGTGGCATCAGATTTGTTTATCCCCCCATTAAATAATTATTGGATAAACGGATGGCAGCCTCAAACATAAAACTTTTAGAAAATTTTATTTCTTACTGTTCACTCAAAAATAAAGTAATCAGTAAAAATATTGCCAACATCGGAACGGAAGATTATAACCGTCAGGATGTAGTTTTTAAAACCTTATTGACTGAAAATATTAATGCACCGGTAAAAACAACCGACAGCAAACACTTTGGAAGTCCTGAATTAAGTAAAAATGTTGAAATTATAGTCGATAAAACCAAAACTGAATTTACAGGAATTAATAATGTTGATGTTGATCAGGAGATGGCTGAATTAGCTGAAAATCAGATTCGATTTAAATTCGCTGCCCGAAAGTTGGGCTCATACTACAGAAATCTGCAAAGTGTAATAAAAGGTGGAGGACAACAATGAAAATAGCTAATAGTATGCTCGGATTTAATATCAGTGCAAAAGGACTAAGCATTCAGAGAAAAAAGATGAACCTTATTTCTGAAAACATTGCAAATGCCGATACTATTCGTACTCAAAATGGTGAACCTTACAAGAGAAAAACTTTAAACGTTATTCAGAATGATTTTGCTATTAATAATGGTTTTCAATTAGAAGGAAGAAATATTCAACTGAACGTTTCCAACCAAAATCATATAGGCAATCCCAAAATGGGGGGTCCAGTTATGTCCGAAAGCAATGACGGACTTAGTTTTGATGTTAATGTAGATGACCGCAAAGGGGAAGTGGTTCACATGCCTGAACATCCGGATGCTGATGAGAATGGTTATGTCGAAATGTCAAATGTAAATGTTATTACTGAAATGGTTGAAATGATAGCAGCTACCCGTAGTTATGAAGCAAATCTAACAGCACTTAATTCATCTAAACAGATGGCGAAAGATTCATTGGAGATTTAATTATGTTAATTTCTACAAACAGTATCGGGAATTATGCCCCCAGAATTCAGCCAAAAGCCGCTTCAACACTACCGCAAATTGATGAAGCCGGTAAAACTTTTGAAAAAATAAATAATGATGAGAAACAATTCTTTGCTGAATTATATCCTGAACAAAAAACCGAAATCTTTGATTATCACTTTTATCAAAGATCAGGCAAAATGGCGGGGGTAAGCGTCGGCTCAAATATAGATAGAAGAGGTTGATATGAAAATTGGTGAAATATCAGGTAATGTTTTCCCCGAAATAACACTGAATAAAATTGCCGAAAACAATAAGGGACCGAAGTTCGAAAGCGTTCTTACAGATTTTATAGGCAATGTAAACCAGGATCAATTGAGCTCGTCAAAAATGACTCAACAATTTATATCCGGTGAGAATGTAGAAATTCACGAAGTCATGATTGCCGGTGAAAAAGCTAAAACAAGTCTTGATTTACTAATGGAAATAAGAAACAAGACTGTAGATATGTATAAAGAATTAACAAGAATGCCGGTATAATAAATTATGAATGACAAACCATTAAATGCCGTGATGGGGATTTTCAACAAGCTCACACTTCAGCAAAAATTTGTTTTGGGGGGTGCTGCGGTTGTATCGATTTTAATGCTGACATCATTAGTCTTTTTCTTGAATGAACCGACCTACGTACCGCTTTTTTCAAATCTGGCTCAAGAAGATGCTGCAAAAGTTCTAGAAAATCTTAATGCACAGAAAATCCCTTACCAAATTGATGATAACGGACAAACGATTAATATTCCTAAAGAAAAGCTTTACGAAACAAGAATGAATCTTGCAGCAAAGGGAATACCTACTTCGGGAAATCTCGGTTATGAGTTGTTTGATAATTCTACTATGGGGATGTCCGAGTTTATGCAAAAACTCAATTATAAACGGGCACTCGAAGGAGAACTCTCGAGAACAATAATGAAGCAAGATGGAATTGAAGGAGTTAGAGTTCATATTGTCTTCCCTCAAAAAACAGTTTTTAGAGATGAAGAAAAACTTCCAACAGCATCGATAGTTCTAAAGTTAAAGGGAGGATTTACATTAACCAAAACAAACGCAACAGCAATTGTAAATCTTGTTTCAAGTGCTGTTGAAGGGCTTCAACCGGGTAAAGTAACTTTAATTGATACCCGTGGAAGAATTCTTTCTAAAGACAACGAAGAAAATTCCATAGCGGCTTCAAGTGCTAAACAATATGAAATTAAACAATCAATCGAAAATTATCTTGCTGAAAAAGCTCAATCGATTCTAGACAATGTTTTGGGATACGGCAATTCCATGGTTCAAGTTAACGCTGATATTAATTTTGACCGCGTTGAAAAAACAATGGAGATGTATGATCCTGAATCTCAAGTTGCAATAAGTGAGCAGACAGTAAAAACTGAAAACACCGGAAGAAATTACAGCGACTCTACGGCACAATCCAGTGAGAATTCGACAACCAATTATGAAATAAGTAAAACTATACAGCGCGTAGTTGAAGGAAGCGGAAATATTAAAAGATTAAGCGTAGCGGCGGTAATTAACGATGTAGCTAAAGAAGTAGTTAAAGATAATCAAACGGTAACTGTATATGAACCAAGAGCACAGGAACAAATTGATAAGCTGGAGGAAATAATTAGAAATGCAGTTGGTATTGTTGATGAACGGGATGATCAATTTTCTATTGTGAATTTATCTTTTGAGACAAACCAGTTCGAAGATCTAAAACCTCAATCAGCATCGTTTTTGGATGACTCAGAAAAATGGTTAAATATGCTTCTTGTTGTAATAGCTATAGCATCTTCGATACTGTTATTAAAGGGGTTAATGGGGAAATTGAAAAATGAAAAAATTGTTATAGGTACATTCAATCATTCTGATTTAGCTTTCGATACTTACGGCGGACAAGAATCATTAAAGTCTGGTTCTGCTCCGGCTCAAATTCCCGCTAAAAAGAAAAAGACATTTTTACCATTAGGTGATATTGAGGACGATATCAGTGATGAAGCTATTCGTAAAAAAAATCAGCAGGAACGAATAACTAACTATGTATCGAAAAATCCAATGGATGCCGCAAAATTAATTAACGCATGGTTACACGAAGATGAGAACTAATAATTCATTCAAAGATCAAAAATCATCAGATATTTCGGGCATTCAAAAAGCTGCCCTCCTGATGATTGCACTAAATGTTGAAACCGCTTCACAAGTATTAAAGCATCTTGATCCCGGGGATGTAGAGCTTATTTCTGCAGAAATTACAAGAGTCAAAAATACACCATCACATATCGTAGATGGGGTTATGCTTGATTTTTATGGTATGGTGACTGCACGAGAATATGTACTTGAAGGGGGACTTGATTATGCTCAAGCGATTTTAGAGAAGTCATTCGGACTGCCTAAAGCTATGGAGATAATCGAGAAAGTAAAAAATCTAACAACAGTAAAAGGATTTGATGTATTAAAGAAAGCTGATTCAACACAATTAGTAAATTTCTTAAATAAGGAACACCCGCAAACAATAGCGTTGATCCTCTCTCATCTTAATCCTGAACAAACTGCAAATGCAATTAAAGAATTACCCGATGGTATAAGAAGTGATGTAGCTTATAGAATAGCCACACTTGGTAAAGTATCACCTCAAACACTAAAGCAAATTGAAAAAGTTGTTGATGAAATGGCCGGGTTTTCGATGAGTCAGTCAATCAGTAAAGTAGGTGGAACCAAAAGTTTAGCTGCTATTCTAAACAAAACAAATGTAAACATGGGTAAAGAAATTCTCGATCAGATTGAGCAAAAAGATCCTGATGTTGCAATGGAAATAAAGCGTCTTATGTTCTTGTTTGAAGATATTGTCAAAATTCAAGATAAAGATATCCAGAGATTACTTAAAGAAGTTGATAGAAAAGATATTGCGCTAGCACTAAAAGTTGCAGACGAAAAACTGCGAACTAAAATCTTTGGAAATATGTCAGAAAGAGCTGCCGATCTATTAAAAGAAGAACTTCAGTATATGGGTATGGTGAAGTTAAAAGAGGTTGAAGGAGCACAAGCACGTATAATTGACATTCTCAAAAATCTTGAAGAAAGCGGAGAAATTTCTCTTAACCTTAGGGGAAGTCAAGAAGAAGTTTATGTCTAATGTCATCAAGCTTAATAGCAAAGGTGTTAAGTTAAATGTTAAAGGTTTTGTAAGTGCTTTTGGAGAATCACAAGTGGATAACCAAGAGAATAATTTCAAACAGTTGCTGGAAGAGCACTATTCTAAAGGTTATGAAGACGGAAGAAAAGAAGCCTATCTCGAATTAGAAAGCGGATTCACGGAAAAATTAGCAAAAAAATTCACTGAGTTTCATAACATCATTTCTAATTATGATGATAAGATGTTGACTTATGAATCAGCATTTGAGAAAGTTGTTTTAGATACAGCATTTGCAATCGCAGAAAAAATCGTAAAAAGAGAAATCGAAAAAGAATCGATTATTTCAGATGTATTAAGAACTTCAATCAAAAAGATTTTAGGGGCAAATGAAGTTGTAATAAAACTAAATCCTAATGACTATGATTCGTTGATGTCAGATGCACAACAAGTTTTAGCAGAGCATTCTTATTCTAAAATCAAATTTGAACCGGAGGAAAATATTGAAGCCGGTGGCTGCTTAATCGAAACTGAAATAGGAAATGTGGATTCGAGAATATCAACACAACTCGAATCAATAAAACAAAATTTAGACGCTTCATTAAACCCTCAATAGTGTTATGACAACCATTATAGAGCAATTAACCAGTAAATATAACCGCATAATTCAACACACCGAATTAATAAGAGTTAACGGAAAAGTTACAGATGTTATCGGTTTGGTAATTGTTTCTATCGGTCCCAGCGTCTCATTAGGTGAGGTTTGCATTATTGTGGATAAAGAGGGGAATGAAGTTTGTCAGTGTGAAGTAGTCGGATTTAAAGACGGTAAAGTCTTATCTGTTGCATTGGGGGAAGTGCAACAAATATCACCGACTTGCGAAATTATTGCATTTGGAAAAGCCTTTACAATCGGTGTCGGAAAAGAATTATTAGGGAGAGTGTTAGATGGCTTAGGAAATCCAATTGATGGAAAAGGTCCTATTAAAACATTATCAACAAGATCAATATTCAGTAGTCCTCCTAATCCGCTTGAAAGGAAAAGAATTACTGTTCCACTGCAAACCGGTGTTAGAGCAGTAGATGGACTATTGACCATCGGCAAAGGACAGCGAATGGGTATTTTTGCCGGAAGCGGCGTTGGTAAAAGTGTAACATTGGGAATGATCGCAAGAAATACCAATGCTGACGTAAACGTGATTACGCTTATTGGTGAACGTGGAAGAGAAGTAAGAGAATTTATTGAAAAAGATTTAGGCGAAGAAGGTTTAAAACGTTCTGTTGTTATTGTTGCAACGAGTGATAAATCGGCATTGGTAAGAATGAAGGGCGCTTATATAGGGACAACAATCGCCGAATATTTTAGAGATCAGGGGATGGATGTTTTATTGATGATGGATTCCGTAACTCGATTTGCAATGGCGCAACGTGAAATCGGTTTAACAATTGGGGAACCACCGACAACTAAAGGCTATCCCCCATCTGTTTTTGCACTTCTCCCGAAGTTACTAGAGAGAGCCGGAATGACCAATAACGGCTCAATCACCGGACTCTATACAGTTTTGGTAGATGGCGATGATATGACCGAACCTATTGCTGATGCAGTGAGAGCCATTCTTGATGGGCATATTGTTTTATCTAGAAAACTTGCAAACAGCGGGCAGTATCCAGCAGTAGATACATTGCAGAGTGTAAGCCGGGTTATGCCTGATATTGTTACAGCGGATCATCGCGAACGGGCTACAACATTTAATGAAATCTTGGCAACATATAAAGAAGCAGAAGATTTAATAAACATTGGTGCATATGTGCGCGGAAGTAATCCTCTTATAGATCATGCCCTTACAAAAATTACACAACTCAGATCATTCTTAAAACAGGACATGTACGAAAAGGCAAATTACAAAGATACAGTTGCTAGATTAAACGGCATTATTGAAACTCAATTATAGATAACTCATGGCAAAGTTTAATTACAAATTCGCAGGAATTCAAAA
Source organism: Ignavibacteriales bacterium (assembly GCA_020061995.1). The sequence continues at coordinate 18,191 of JAGUXE010000134.1, forward strand.
GATAAAAGAATCAATTGAGAAGAAAGCTCAGAAGGAATTGTCGATTATTGATTTGGCAATTGATAAAAAGCAGAAGCAAATAATTGAATTGCAAAATGAAGCCGAGTTACATCGGAATGAAAGCAGAAAAAAAAACATAAAGGTATCGGAACTTAAATTTCATCAGGGATTTCAACATCAAATTAAATTAAAAATTGAAGCCATTAATAAAGAATTGCAAACCCTGAACGTTGAACGAAATCATAAGTTAGAGGAATTGGTTATTAAAAGTAAAGAGCATAAAGTCTTTGATAAATTAGAAGAGAAGCATAAAGAAAGTTTTTACTTTGACCAGAATAAAGTTGAGTCTATTAATATTGATGAAATAGCAATTCAAAGTTTTGCCAGGAGAGATAAATGAAAAACACATTAATATATGTCCTCGCATTTGTTTCAGCGTTTATAATTGTGACGTGGGGTTTGATCTATCTTAATAATACATTTGAAAACATTTTTGCTTTTAATTTTTCACCAAGATCAACGTTTGCTGCTAAAGATTCGGCAGCTACAAAAACTCCAGTATTACCAAAACCTGTAAAAAAAATCCAACCTAAATTAGTAAAACCAACTCCTGACACCACAAAAGGAATTCTTAATAAGATAGATTCTTCTGAGATTGTTAAATCACGTGAAGAGATACTGTTAGATAGTTTAAAGACTTTGGGAAGTCTATTATCTGAAAAGCAAAAAAACGTTAAGGAAATAAAGAAGGGAACAGAGAAACCAGAACCACCGGCAGACTTCAGTAATAAGAAGGATTCAAGCTATAATGTTTGGCTAAAAAACACCTCCGGACTATTTGAAGCGATGGATTCTAAGAAAGCCGCTAAAATAATTCAGAATTATTCCGATAATGTGGCAAGAGATATTCTTTACTCTATGAAGAAAAAGAATGCTGCTCAAATAATTGCTGAATTAAGCCCTGAAGTGGCTAATAGAATAATAAGGTTAAGGTAATGCAAATAAATCCTCTTTTTATAAATACTGCTGATGTTACAAATTCTAATGGAGATGCTAAAAATTTCCGCCTCGATAATTGCTCTTATTTGTTTTCGGACATCATAAAGATTGAAATTTCCGAAAATGGTAACGCATCAGTTGAGGAAAGTAATGTTTTAACCGAAAAC
>JAGUXE010000324.1 GCA_020061995.1 Ignavibacteriales bacterium
AGATTCTGACTGACACAAACTATTTAACAAATCATCCCCACAAACATTAATCTCTTAAAATTATTTCTTTAATTATTCTTAAATCATTAGTTTTCATAACAGTTTTTATTTTTTTATTGAAGGGGTTGTAGTTCATTCCCTTCCTAATTTTTTCATTCTGTTTGAAGTTCTATTCTATTGTCACTGATGGTAATCCCTCAGAAATAGTGTGCTAAAATGCCATCTTCAATTTTTAATGATTTTGCTTAATGCTAATTCACAAATCTTTTAAAGTGTTAGAGTACAAATTATGTTAGGCTGAATTGGTGATTGAAAGATATTCCGCAACTACACATAGGATATCATTCGTAAATTCGTAATTCGGTACAGTATAGGTTATAAATAGTTTGATAGCTCGGTATTTAATCTTATTGGTGTAGTGTTGAGTATAATCTCAGCACTAAAAAGCCTAATTCTTATAAGTGATATTTATAAAACTATCCGGAGATTTTTTGAAAAGTATAACTAAATATAGTACTCTTATATTATGGATAATATTTTTGGTTAGCAGTTTCTTCTACTCTTGCGCGAATCAAATTGCCAAAGAAACGGTTGATAATCATGATCGAATGATTCACGGATTTACAGCCAAAGGATTTGAGCCGGTAAGGGAAGCATTTTTGCAAAATTTTATCGATGGAAAGGAGATTGGAGTATCACTATGTATTTATCGGAATGGTGAAAAAATAGTTGATATTTGGGGTGGTTATAGTGACCATGAACAAATGAAACTATGGCAAGAAAACACGATGGCATTAACATATTCAATGACTAAAGGGCTCGCCTCTCTGCATAGCAAAACTTCATTCGGATGGTCTTATAGATTATAACGAAAAGGTCGCGCATTACTGGCCAGGATTTGCAAAGCGAGGGAAAGAGAATATTACGGTTAAACAATTGCTTTCTCATCAATCTGGTCTTTGTCTTTGGGAAGGGAGTGTCCCTGTCAGCCAACTTAATGATACAACACTTATGCTAAACAAACTTGAGGATGCAAAACCGTATTGGACCCCCGGCGAAAGAAATGGTTATTCGGCAGGTATTGTAGGAGCTTACATGCGGGAATTGGTTCAACGTATCGATCCGCATCACCGAACTTTTGGGCAATATTTCCAAGAGGAAATTGCATTGCCTCTAAATGCAGAGTTTTATATTGGTTTACCTGATTCAATTCCCAACGAGCGTATTGCTTACAATAAAGTTCTTGGTGTATTCGATCGTCTTGGATCACTATTCAAACTTCCATGGGGTATGATTACGACAGTAATTAATCCATGGTCGCTATTTATGAAATCTATAACACAAGTTGATGGATATGACGTGAATGATAGGAATACTTGGCGAGTAGAAGAACCAAGTGGAAATGGCATTGGCACAGCGAGAGGCGCTGCTTTGATTTATAGTGAATTTGCCACAGGGGGCGTCAGACTTAAAATTGGAACGAATACATTAAAGGAGCTCACCGATGATTACCTAAAAACCACAAAAGGTTCAACTGATATGGTGATGGGGGTAGATATGTATTATCGCAACGGGTTTGTTAAGAATGGTCCAAAGAACATTGTTTTCGCAAATTCTGAGAGTTTTGGATTTGGTGGAGCGAGTGGGTCTATGGCTTTTGCTGATCCGGAAAACAGAATTGGTTACTGTTATGTCCCGAACCTCATGGGAGATGATTTTCCAGATAGTAGAAATGACAAAATTCAAAAAGCATTATACAATTGCTTAGCATCTTTGCAAGGTGAATGATAATTGCGTATGCTAAAAGGTGGCTAATAATGAATTCATTCAGATTGAGAGATGTGATTGAAGCCAAGAGTTAATGCTTGTTTTTTAGAAATCTGAGACGTTGGTTTTACTAATTAAATTTTAATAGTAGGTGTACTAATTTCATAAACTTCAGTTATTGGTATAAGGAACGAAAATTTTACAGTACATTTTACAGACTTAGAATTTAGAAGTAAAGCCATAAATAATAATTAAAACAGCGCTTGTATTTTAACAACTTGTCCCGATGGGATAACATGAGTTATGTGCACAAACTTTTTCCAGGGGTAAAATGGAACAGATAATACTTTCAGACAAAAATCAATTTCCAACAGAAGAAATAATCTTCTCTCATATAGGTAAGTCCAAAATATTTTGGGAATCAGTTTTCAAATATATTCATACTGATTATCCGAACTTTTGTGAGTTATGGAAATATTATAATGATGGTAAGAGCTGGCTTTTAAAAGTAACAGAAAAGTCTAAAACAATTTTCTGGCTATCGATCATGCCGGAATCATTCACAATTACATTTTACTTCGGTGATAAAGCTGAACCATTAATTATGAATAGCACAATTTCAGATTCATTAAAAGCGCAATTTAATGAGGGGAAAAGATTTGGTAAAATACGTGGACTTTCACTCATCATGAACAATAAACAAAATGTTGAGTTTGTGAAAGAATTAATCTCAATAAAACAAAAAATAAAATAATAAGTAAATTGAACATCCCTATAAATCTTTATAAATGTTTATAAAGCTTCCGATGTTAGGCGGACTATGGAGTTTATCAACTAAATAAGTTAATTTTGGCAGCGACAAATTTGTGTGGTATAATCTATTCCGATTGGCGGATTAGCAGCTGCAAATTTATCCACAATAAAAAATTCTAAACTGATAATAAATAAGAAAGATTAAATGAAAAAAATGTTCAATTTTGGAGAAAATGTTGCAGGATATAATATCCCCGTCTTAAATGAACGTGAAATTAGAGCAGCCGCGGGAATATTATTCGTGGTTGTATTTCTGGGAATAATATTAGCCGGTGTCAAAGGGGATTTCCTAATGATTAAATATGCGATAACGATATTCCTTACTGATATTGTAATACGTGTTTTTATGAATCCAAGATTTTCTCCTTCTTTGATTATTGGAAGGTTGATTGTTAGAAATCAAGTCCCGGAATATGTTGGTGCGCAACAGAAAAAATTTGCATGGATAATTGGTGTAGCTTTGGCATTCGTAATATTCATTCATTTAGTTGTAATGAATGCATTCAGCCCTATAACAGGACTTGGTTGCCTAATATGTCTTATATTTTTATTCTTTGAATCAGCATTTGGCATTTGTATCGGATGTAAAATATATTCTATGGTTTATAAAGAAAAAGCTCAATACTGTCCCGGTGAAGTGTGTGATATAAAATCAAAACAAGATATTCAAAAAACATCAAAAGCTCAGCTTCTAATTCTGTTCTGTTTTATCGCATATATTTTAGTCGTTGTTTTTGTATTTAATGAAAACTTCAGTAACAAGCCTTACGACTTGTTTGGGATTGAAAGTTCAACACAAGTAGAATAAAAATCAACAAGCTGTATACCGAACTTGTTTCTGATCGTAGTGTTTTATAGTGATTATTAAAAAGTTTTCAATTATATTTTTGAAAGCATTTAAAACAAAATTAAGCAAAAATATGAGTAATGAATATTCAGAAAAGATAGTGAATTTTCTCAGAAACAAACCGGTAAAAAGAGCATTTTTATTTGGCTCTGCTGCCAGAGGTGATGATGACGCGCAAAGTGATGTGGATATATTGGTTGAATTGGACTATTCACAACCAATCGGACTTGGTTTTGTAAGGATGAAATTGGAGTTGGAGGATTTGTTGAAAAGAAAAGTTGACCTCCTAACAAGTAATAGTGTCTCGAAGTATATCCGGCCATTTATCGATTCAGAAAAAGTATTGATATATGAGAAATAGGTTAGGCGATAAAACAAGATTGCAACATATTTATGATGCGATTCTTGAAATTGAATCTTATGTTCAAGAATATTCTTATGATTTTTTCCAATCTAATACGATGATGCATTACGCTTGTGTCAAGCAATTAGAAATTATTGGTGAAGCAGCAAATCATCTTACGGATCACTTCAAACTACTCTATTCTGAAATACCATGGCGGGAAATAATAGATTTAAGAAATTTACTCATCCACGAATATTTCGGTATTGATACTAAAATAGTGTGGGATATAATTAAAACAGATATTGTTTCATTAAAACCACATATCAAAGAAATTATAGAGCAATTATAGCTAAAATCTAAGTAATCAAATTTGCATATCTGAGAATTGTGTAACTATTTGCTTTACAGTTTCATGCGATGTTTTTTTTAATAGATCGATTTGAGAATAATTTAATAATTAAAAAGTAATTACCGTTATTGGCACTCCTATCCCGGGGGGCTAATTATCAACAGTGTCGTTAGGTTCAAGAAATGAATGATATTGAAAAACTTGGATTTGATAAATGGTTTCAAGATAAAACTGAAACATCAAAATCAGATAGCTTTGAAATAGTTAGAGTAATCAGTGTAAATAAAAATAGTTTAACCGTCTCAAACGGAAAGAAGGATATTTATGCTGAACTAACCGGAAAATTTTTATACAATTCTGATTCCCCTTTGGATTTACCGACGGTTGGCGATTGGGTTTATGCTCAATTATTTGATGATGATTCTCTGGCAGTTATTCACGAAATATTCCCGAGAAAGTCGTTATTAAAAAGGAAAGCTTCCGGTAAAAAAATCGAACATCAATTAATCGCTGCAAATATTGATACCGCTATAATTATGCAATCACTTGATTCCAACTATAATTTAAGAAGGCTGGAACGTTATTTAGTTATGATAAACGAGAGTAATATTACTCCGGTTATTTTCCTAAGTAAGAGTGATCTTTTGAGCATAGAAGAGATCGAATATAAAAAAAATGAAATTATTCAAATAGTTTCTGATATTAAAATAGAAGTATTCAGTAACAACAATAAACTTGATATTGAGAATATTAAAAATTACTTTACTCCATACAAGACTTTTTGTCTGCTTGGATCATCCGGTGTTGGTAAAACTACATTATTAAATAATCTTATACATCAAGATCTTTACAAAACTCAACCAATCAGAGAGAAAGACGGAAGAGGGAAACATACTACCACTCGCCGCGAACTGATAGTTTTGGAAAACGGGGCAATTGTAATTGATATTCCCGGAATGCGTGAACTTGGGGTGATCTCTGCTGATTCTGGTCTCGATGATACATTTAATGAAATTGTAGAATTATCATCACTTTGCCGGTTTAAAGATTGCACTCATACCGTTGAAAAAGGTTGTGCAATTTTGAATGGGTTGGAAGAAGGGATTATCTCAAATGAACGTTATCAGAATTACATAAAATTGTATAAGGAATCTTTGTATTACGAAATGTCCTATTATGAAAAAAGACAAAAGGATAAAAAGTTCGGGAAATTCCTTCACACTTATATGAAAAACAAATAATACCTATTCACAAAAATAGTCACTGTGAAAATTATGGAAAGCCCCCCAAAAAAAAGATAATTAAAATGGATGAAAATACTTTAAAATTATTAGCTTGGAGCTAATCGAAATTATTCAAACCTAAATAAGATGTTCATTTTTTTTAGACTTTGAGACCCGGTGGTAACTTCCATGAAATGGAAAGTTTCACATACTCGCTCCAAAAATGTCGAGGTTCTTTTATTGTTTTTCTACGATATCTTTAAGTAGATTTAAAGCTTTAGGCCATACCTCCACGAAAAAATCAGTAAAATCTTCTGTTGCATCAGTTTCAACAGTTACGATTGTAATGTCATTAATTTCTTCAAAAGAATAATTTTCATGTCCTCCGGCCCATTTTTCCACTTCGGGCCCTTCTGTTATTTCTGTTGCCCCATCTAAAATTCCACAGTGACAGATTGAAACAAAGCTATTAGGGATGTTCTCTACTATCTCTGAAACCATTCCACCTTGTTTACCATTTTCAGCTGTCCCAATAAAATGGATTTTGGAACCTTTTTCCCAACTTCCTTTATAAGTAGAGGTCGGGTTAAAAATTGATGTCCATTGTTCATAGGTTTCAATATTGTCAATACCTAACATTGTGTTATAAACTTTTGTGGAAGAAGCCTTAATTTCAATTTTAAATTGCAGCTTTTTCATTTGATCCCTTTCCTAATATTTGTCTATTGATTCAATAATCTATTATTGATAAAAATATAAGTTTTCCGGGGAAGGTAAGTTGATATTTTCACACACACTTATTGTGATGCAATTTGGGAATTTTAAAAATAAAATGCCATAAAAATAAGAGTAAAAATCATGATTGATTTTTTTATCTTGTTTCTAATCGATCAACTTTTGAAATTGTTAAGAAGTAGAGAAACTTACCAAAAAGAGTGGAATCAGTGTTTGATTTGGTGATGACGAAATATTTCCACCAAATAATTTAGTGTTATATTGCCATTATTAGAAAAATCCCATATATTAACAAGCCTATTTAAAAATGTTCTTTATATTTTGAAAAATAGACGGGGCGTAGCGTAGTCCGGTTATCGCGCCTGCTTTGGGAGCAGGAGGTCGCAAGTTCGAATCTTGCCGCCCCGACAAAGGTTCTATTTTGTTTCGGATATTTTCTATCCTTTTTTTGTTTGTAAGTTGCGCCCGTAGCTCAATCGGATAGAGCAACAGCCTTCTAAGCTGTAGGTTAGTGGTTCGATTCCACTCGGGCGTACAAAATATTAAAATAGAATTATTGTTCTTGAATTTCATTATGCCGTTTAAATGGTGAGCGTAGCTCAGTTGGTTAGAGCACCAGGTTGTGGCCCTGGGGGTCGTGGGTTCAATTCCCATCGCTCACCCAACCATTTCTTACAATTAAATGGCCCCATCGTCTAATGGTTAGGACCTCGCCCTTTCACGGCGGTAATAGGGGTTCGAATCCCCTTGGGGTCACCACAAATGAGGCTGTCTCAATATTGTCATTATTTTTTAATGATAGTAATATGAGACAGCCTCATTTTTTTTTATTCAAAAAATGCCGAAAATAATTAATAACGAAATTGATTTTAAAACTTGGAATTTATATGTTAACCAGGTCATTTAATTGAATAGTCATCAAAATTACTATTGCATGCAAAAAGAATTATTTATCAGGGGCTTCAATTCAAAACTTCTTCAATTTCAATTCATAGGAGATCATGAATGAGTTGGTTTAATACATTCTTTAATTCATCCATCGGCAAGAAATTATTTATGGGGATTACCGGTATAAGTCTCATATTGTTTCTTAAATTTCATCTCGTGAACAATTTATCTCTATTTGGCGGTCCCGAAATTTTTAACACGGTTGTTAAAAATTTAGAATCGATCAAACCTCTAGTTCGGGTTATTGAAGTTGTTCTTGCCTTAATATTTTTAGTTCATATTTTTAATGGTGTTAGACTCTGGTTGGAGAATAAAAAAGCTCGTCCTGTCAAATATGCAGTTAATGGGGCTTCAAAAAACAGCAACATTTATTCAAGAACCATGGCACAAACAGGTAGTATCATATTTATTTTTTTAGTGGTTCATTTAAAGACGTTTTGGATGTCTTTTAATTCAATCGGGGTTGCGGGAATAGAGGATCACAAATATTACGAGTTTGTTGCATCAACATTTTTAGACCCAATATATTCCGGTTTCTATGTCTTCGCAATGATTTTATTAGGGTTACACTTGAACCATGGTTTCCAAAGTGTTTTCCAAACTTTTGGATGGAACCATACAAGATACACCCCTATGATTAAAATTATAGGAACCATCTATTCAATTTTTGTAGCAATAGCATTTGCATCAATTCCGATCTACTTTTTATTTATTCAGGGAGGTAAATAATGGCTGTTTTAGATTCCAAAATACCTGCCGGAAACTTACGTGATAAATGGACTAATCATAAGTTCAATATGAAATTAGTTAATCCGGCAAACAAAAGAAAATATGATATTATTGTTGTCGGAACAGGGTTAGCCGGAGCTTCAGCCGCAGCTACTCTTGGTGAATTAGGTTATAATGTATCTGCTTTTACTTTTCATGATTCGGCAAAACGTGCTCACAGTATTTCTGCTCAAGGTGGAATTAATGCATCAAAGAATTATCAGAATGATGGTGATTCAGTTTATCGACTTTTTTATGATACTGTTAAAGGAGGAGATTTCAGAGCCCGCGAAGCCAATGTTCATCGATTGGCTGAAGTAAGTGAAAGTATTATTGATCAATGTGTGGCTCAGGGTGTTCCTTTTGCAAGAGAATATGGCGGCTTGTTGGATAACCGATCTTTCGGTGGAGCGCAAGTTTCCAGAACATTTTATGCAAGAGGACAAACAGGTCAACAATTATTACTCGGTGCAGTTTCAGCATTGAATAGGCAAGTTGGACTTGGTAATGTCAAACTTCACACTCGACGTGAAATGCTAAGTCTCGTGATTGTTGATGGTGTTGCAAAAGGAATCTTAGTAAGAAATTTAGTGACCGGTGAAATCGAAAAACATTCAGCCCATGCGGTAATTCTTGCTACAGGAGGATATGCAAATGTCTTCTTCCTTTCAACTAATGCTATGAATTCGAATGCGACTGCCATTTGGCGCGCTCATAAAAAAGGAGCGATGTTCGCAAATCCATGTTTCACTCAAATTCATCCGACTTGTTTACCGATTCATGGTGAAAATCAATCAAAATTGACACTGATGAGTGAGAGTCTTAGAAATGATGGAAGAGTTTGGGTTTCTAAAAAGAAGAACGACTTACGTGCTCCGGGACAAATTCCGGAAGATGAAAGAGATTATTATCTTGAAAGAAAATACCCATCATTCGGAAATTTATCTCCACGTGATATCTCTTCAAGAAGTGCAAAAGAAGTTTGTGATGAAGGTCGCGGTGCAATGGGGGGTGATGCAGTTTATCTTGACTTTGCCGACGCAATTCATCGTCTCGGTAAAAAGGCAATCGAAGAGAAATATGGTAATCTTTTTGAAATATATGAAACAATAACCGGTGAAAATCCATATGGTGTTCCAATGAAAATTTATCCCGCCCCTCACTATACAATGGGTGGTTTATGGGTTGATTATAATTTGATGAGCAACGTTCCCGGATTGTTTGTACTTGGCGAAGCTAACTTCTCTGATCATGGTGCTAATAGATTAGGGGCAAGTGCTTTAATGCAAGGTTTAGCAGATGGTTATTTTGTCATTCCTTATACAGTCGGGGATTATCTAGCCTCACAAAAACCTACATTGGTTAAAACTGATCATCCGGAATTTATTAAAGCTGAATCTGAATTAAATGATCAAGTAAAAAAACTCCTATCAATTAAAGGAAAAAGAACCGTTGATGACTTCCACAAAACGCTCGGTAGAATTATGTGGAATAAAGTCGGAATGGCACGAAATGAAAAAGGTTTGAAAGAGGCAATTGAAGAAATTCGCACGTTGAGAAATGAATATTGGAAAGATGTAAATGTTGTCGGAAGTAGTGGCGATTTCAATCAAACCCTCGAGAGAGCAGGGCGTGTTGCAGATTATTTGGAATTGGGAGAATTAATGGCACTTGATGCTCTTACTAGAAATGAATCTTGCGGAGGACATTTCAGGGAAGAATATCAGACAGAAGATGGTGAAGCAAAACGTGATGACGAAAATTATGCTTTTGTTTCAGTATGGGAATTCATCGATCCCAAAACATGGAATCTTCATAAAGAAAATCTTGAATATGAAAGCGTTAAATTATCCCAGAGGAGTTATAAATAATGAGCGGGAAGAACAATATAAATTTGTCTTTAAAAATTTGGCGTCAAGAAGGACCTAAAACAGTAGGATCTTTCTCGGATTATAAAATTTCCATTTCTCCGGATGCATCTTTTCTTGAAATGCTCGATGAAATAAATAATGATCTCGAAAGTAAAAACCAAATCCCAATTGCTTTCGAAAGTGATTGCAGGGAAGGTATCTGTGGAACTTGCGGTCTTGTAATCAACGGACAACCACACGGTCCAATTCCTAAGATTGCAACATGTCAGTTGCACATGAGAAATTTTAAGGATGGTGATACCATTTGGATTGAACCCTTCAGGGCAAAAGCATTCCCGATTATTAAAGATTTAGTTGTCGATCGCTCAGGGTTTGATGAAATTTTGCAAACAGGTGGGTATATATCAGTTAATACGGGAGGAGTTCCTGATGCAAATGCTATTCCAATCGCAAAAGATATAGCATCACTTGCAATGGATGCTGCAGCTTGTATCGGTTGTGGAGCGTGTGTAGCTGCGTGTAAAAATGCCTCAGCAATGTTGTTTGTAAGTGCAAAAGTTTCTCAATATGCTTTATTGCCGCAAGGACAACCTGAGCGTTACCAACGGGTTCAATCGATGGTTGCCAAAATGGATGAACTTGGTTTTGGAAGTTGTACAAACACCTACGCGTGTGAGGCTGAATGTCCTAAAGGAATTTCAGTTACAAACATTGCGAGGATGAATAGAGATTATATTAGATCATCTATAACTTCCAAATCTGTATAATAATTTTCCAAAGTAAGAAACTGCAAATCCCGATTACCTTTTAATCGGGATTTTTTATATTTTCTATGTAACAATTAATTCCACAATTCAAATGTTTGAAAAAGAAATAAAATTTATAACGGATTTTAATCTTAATAAGATTAAAAAGTCAGGATCATTTTTCACGATAACTCATCTTGCCGCTGCAAATGTACATCCTGCTATTATTCAATATATTTCGGCTGAGTTAGATTATTTGATTCTAATTGATAGACAAAGACTTCTGCAAAAATCGGTTTTTGATTATTCCGGAGAAGAAGTTGTGCAGTATTTGGAGTTAATATCTACTGAAATTAAAAAGGAAAAATTAATTCCGTACGAAGACATAAAAAGATTAATTTCTCAGGCTGTTGAGTTTAATGTTTATTTCTTAATTCGTCCTCGCTGGTGTTTGAAAAAATTTATTTTTGGTGATGAAGAGGTACGCTCCCACAATGAAATTAAGACTTATCTCAACTACACTTACTTTTTTGATTATTATAAGAATATTCTTCAAGCAATTTTAGAAAAAAAGAAGATTGTTTCAATTAGTGTCTATGAGTTTGAAGATCTAATTGTTAATCTTGAGAAGCAACTAATTCAAAAACAACAACAAACATTTATTGAAAATGCTCTCCAATCACTGGCAGAGTTTTTCAATTTGGGTGAAATTCAAAAGAGCAAAATTGCCCTGGGAATTGTTGAAAAGTTTCTTTATGAAAAAGGATTATTAAACGAAATTTTTAAAGTAAGAAAACTCTTATCGGTGGATCCTAAAAGCAAATTTGAAATTGAAGAGATTAAACAAGCAATACTTAGTAATATTTCAGTTGACTCATCAAATATTGAGATCTCGGAAAAAATATTTGAAATTCCAAAAACTCCGATTGAATTACCCCAAATAGTTGAGTCACAAGTTGAAGTGTTTGTTCCTGAAGAAGAATTAATCTCGCCGGAAAATCTTTCAGATACCAATAGCGATTTTCTCCAATCCGAAGTCGACTTTTTTGAACAAGAAAATCTAAATGAAGTGAAATCGGAAACAGACGAAAATATTTCTGATTCGAGTAATGAAGCAGAAGAAATTATTGATCAGGAGTCGGTACCGATTGAGATTGAAGATGAAATTGACACTCAGATGAGTGAGTCTGAGGAAGTGTTATCCTACGAAATTGAAGATGAGATAGATTTATCATCAGAGTTTGATGGGACTAACGAACCATCAGATGAGAAAATAAGTACCGATAAAGCGACAGTTGAAGAAGAGGCGGAAGAATTAAAACAATCAGAGGAGATTGAAGAAATTAGTGAAACTGTTTTAACTGATGAAGTTAATGTTGATCAAGAGGTAATACCTGATGAAGTTGAAGAACTTTCTGTTGAGGTTGAGGTAAGTAAAGACGAAGCAGCTGCACTTTATGAGGATTTTTTAAATAGTGATGAAATACCAAAAAATGATTCAATCGAAAACAATGACATAATTACATCAGATGAATCAGCTATCCAGAATGACGAACTTGTTGATAGTAATGATACCGATGAAGCAGTTATTAATGTGGAAGAGGAGTTAACAACTCCGGAATCAATTTTTGATACTCCTGAAGAGACTAAGACTCTATATTCCGAAAACAGTCAAATGGAATCTGAGTCGACAAATGACGAGTTTGATCTGTTGAAAACTATAGAACAGGAAATTGAAAATTTACAGAATATCGAAACGACAAATGTTGAATCTGAAGTTAATGAATTCCTTCAAACTGAAAACTTTATAGCACCCGACGATACGGTTTTATCTGATGAAAATAGTTTGATGGAAGATATTTTTATTGATGTTGAAATTCCAAATACTCCGGATTACGAGGTTGTTGAGGATGTATTTGAAAATATTATTGTTGATGACAGTTCGAGCATCTCAGAAACGACAAATGATGTTGAAGAAACTTCCCACGTAGAGGTTATTGAAGAGTCAATAGAAAACAAATCAGTTGATGAGTGGGATACCCAATCAGAAATAACAAATGAAATTGAAGAAGTTTTAGTTAAAGAAGAAACAGAAATAAAAGAGGAAACTGTATCGATTAAACATACAGTCACGGCATCAGCAGATGAAATATTTAATCTCTTCACGCAAAAGGAAACAACAAAAATTATTTCCTCAATTTTTCAAAAAGATGAATTGGATTTTGTACATACGGTTGAACAGATATCAGAGTGTAGAAGCTTCAAACAAGTTGAAGGAATTCTCAATTTGGTTTTTCATTCATATCGTATAAATTCACTTACACAAAAAGAAGCAATCATATTTAAAGAAAAGATTGCAATTTATTTTAAGGAAAAAGAAAAATAATGTTTATAGACTATGTGGAAATTGAAATTGAAGCCGGTAAAGGGGGAGATGGAGCTGTTACGTTTAGAAGGGAAAAGTATGTTCCCAAAGGTGGTCCTTCAGGAGGAAATGGCGGTCATGGTGGGAATGTAATATTACAAACAGATAATAACCTTTATACTTTATTGGATTTTAATTACAAGTCGAAATACCAGGCGCAACCCGGAGCTGCGGGAGCAAATTCGTTAAAAGACGGAAAAAATGGTGATGATGTTATAATAAAAATTCCGGTAGGAACCATTGTTAAAAATTTAGTGACTGATGAAATTATTGTTGATCTGGATCAACCGGGTATCAATTATACGATTGCCAAAGGTGGGCGGGGAGGCAAAGGTAACAGTAATTTTGCTACTCCGACTAATCAGACACCTCGCTTTGCCGAAAAAGGAAAATTAGGAGATGCACTTAAAGTTGGACTCGAACTTAAATTAATTGCTGACATTGGATTGGTCGGATTTCCTAATGCGGGAAAATCAACTTTAATCTCTGTAATTTCAGCAGCAAAACCCAAAATAGCTGATTATCCATTCACAACTCTTGAACCTAATTTAGGCATCGTAAGATATAAAGACTATAAGTCTTTTACTGTTGCCGATATTCCGGGGATTATAGAAGGAGCTTCTGAAGGAAAGGGACTTGGACTTCAATTTTTAAGACATATCGAAAGAACTCGAATACTTTTATTCATAATTGACATTACTTCAGAAAATCCACAAAAAGATTTTGATATTCTTTTAAATGAATTGAAAAGTTATAGCCCTCTATTAGTAAAAAAGAAAAAGATTATTGCTTTGTCAAAAGCTGATTTAGTTGAAGATGAAGTAATAAAAAAAATCAAAAAGAAAAAATTTCGGAAAGCTGATTCCTCAACTTTTGTCATTTCAGCAGTGAGCGGTTTTGGTGTAGCTGAATTATTGGATACCGCATGGCAGACAATTCAAGAATTATAATTATAATAAACAAAGAGAATAAAAAATGAAATCAATTAAAAGTTTTTATTTATCAATAAGCGTACTCATTCTGTTAATCAGTTTTAACGGATGTGACAGTACAACTAACGCATTTAACATCTTTTCAGATGCTGACGATGTTCAACTTGGTTTAGATGTTGTTGCAGAGATAAATGCTAATCCAACCGAATATCCTATATTCAATGGTGATGAATCCGCTTAATGCAAAATCATCATTTCAAAAATTTGGAAATCCAAATCTGAATCCTGAAACAACAGTTGCATATGAAT
>JAGUXE010000359.1 GCA_020061995.1 Ignavibacteriales bacterium
GAACTATGAAATTTTCTTCAAGATCAAGGAAATAAAGTTGATTTAACAGATGTTCATTTAAACTTTCTCTTGCAGGAGCAATCGGTTGAATTTTCTCTTCATCATTTTGATTTCGATTTAGATAAGATATATCATCAAAATATTCATCATCATTAGAATAGTCTTCAATTCCAAATTCATTATCCTCATCTCGAAAATCTTCCTCTTCCTCGGGACTATCAGAATCGCTTTCATAATCATCATTATCAACAGAATCATCAATTTCTTTTTCTTCTTGTTCTTGATTAATGTCAAGATCTTCTTCTAAAATCGGATTCAATTCAAGTTCGGTTTTAATGCGTTGCTCTAAAGCAATAGTATTCAACTGAAGCAACTTCTGATATTGAATTTGTTGCGGTGACAGCTTTTGCTGCTGCGAAAGTTTTTGTGTTAAAGATAACATAACTACTTACCTGGATTATCTGTTAATGATTTATACCAATTTTCATCGTACTTGCGAATAAGTGAATCTTTGCAAATATCGGCTATTGTAATATCTAATTCTTCCCCCTTTATTAAAGCAGGGCTGCACTCACTAAATTTTTCGTAACGAAGTATTTCTCCACCAAAATCTGAAATCCTTATCGGGAAGAGGTGACATGAAATAGGTTTACGAAACTTTGTTTTACCTTCTAAATAGACTTTTTCTAAACTACACTTTGCAACTTTATTTTCGAAATAGACAAAAACACAAGCTCTGCTGTTGAAACTTCTTGTCATTATTTCATTATCGCGAATTTCGTAAAAGCCTTCTGTTTCAATAACTTGCAAGTGTTCCGCTGAAATTAACTTTTTAGCTTCATCAAAAGACTCTTCAATTAACGAAATTTCCCCCACAAGTAATGGCGCACCATAGTCACTTTCGATGGTACAACAGGCACCCTTGCACTTTTCAAGGTCACATGCAAACTTTGTCTTAACAATCTCACGATTAACTAAGACATCTTCTATTTTGATAAAATTCTTAGAAAACATTGGAATAATTTTTGTACAAAGATAACAATTTAGGCTTCATCAGAAAAGGATTTTAGAGTGCATTTTTCTAATTTTGAAAGTGTCGATATCAAATTTAATCCTATGCTTTGGTGTGAATAATACGGTTATCCATTCACAAAGAAATATTTTTTTCTTAAATTGAAATTTCTCAATCATAAAAAAAGCGAAAATGGAATTATCCGGAAAAACAATCCTAATTACCGGAGCCTCTACCGGAATTGGTCGTGAATTAGCACTGAAGTTATCAGCAGTTAATAATCAACTGATATTAATAGCGAGAAGGACTGAATTGCTCAATCAGATCAAAGAAGAAGTTATTAATAATAGTCAGATTGATATTTATCAGTGTGATGTTTCGAATCATGATCAGGTAAAGGCAGTTTTCAATACTATTCTGAAAAAACATCAAAGAATTGACCTTTCTATTTTAAACTCCGGAGTAAGTTACAGAAACAGTATTGAGGATTTTGATGCAGATAAAGGGAAGAAAACCTTTGATATAAATGTAATGGGAGTTATTTATTGTATTGAACAATTACTTCCAATGTATATGAAAGAAGGTCGCGGTATTATTGCCGGAGTTTCGAGTCTGGCAGATGCCCGTGGTTTTGCAAAGAGTGGTTTTTATTGCGCTTCTAAAGCTGCATTAACAACTTATTTGGAAAGCCTCCGTTGTGAATTAAAATCTTATGGTGTTAAAGTTATAACCATAAAACCTGGATTTGTAAAAACACCCATGACAGATAAAAATGAGTTCAAAATGCCATTATTATTGAGTGTTGATAAAGCTGTGAATATTATTTTAAACGGATTAAAAAAAGAGAAGGCAATCATCCAATTTCCATTCTTAATAGCAGCAGCAATAAAATTAGTTAAGATTATTCCTAATAATATCTTTGATTACATTTCCAGTAACCAGATTAAAATAATCGGCAAAAAGGATTAAAAAATTATCATGCAAAAAAAATTATTTATAACTCTAGTTTTATTATCTAAGTTAATATTTGCACAATCCGACACATCTTTGATAATAAGTGAAATAATGTTCACTCCTAATGGTTCTAATACAGAGTTTATCGAACTATTCAATATTAGTGCAACTGATACGATAGATTTAAATAATTACAAATTCAAATATTATACTTCAACTGCAGATGTAATTATTTCAGCAGGTTTCGGAACATTATTACCACCAAAAAGTTTTGCAGTAGTTTTTGAAGGTGATTATGATTTTGTATCAGGTATATATAATCCTCTGATTCCGGTTTCAGCATTGATTTTGAAAATAAGTGACAATTCTTTCGGTGCCAGCGGAATGGCGAATACTACCGATAGACCGTTAGCTTTGCTTAGACCAAATAACGACACACTCGAAATAAAAATTTATTCGGCGAATAATTCGGCTGGTTTATCTGACGAAAAAAAAGTAATGAATAAAGATACATCCGTAACAAACTGGGGAAACTCCGCAATTAATAACGGTACGCCTGGCTTTAAAAACAGCATCACTCCCCTTCTTAATGATGTCTCTGTTTCAACTTTCGGCTTGACTCAAACACCTATAATATTGGGAAATAATTTTAATCTTGATGCGGTAATAAAAAACTTAGGGACAAATTCTGCACAAAATACTCTTCTTAAGTTCTATTATGATAGTAACAATGATAATTCTCCTGAACCCAATGAGATAATTCACCAAGTAAATATTCTTTTCATTAATTTCGGAGATTCGACCCAAATTCAGTTTCAGTATACTCCCACTCAAGTTGGTAATTACCGTTTTTTTGCGATTGCTGAATTACCATCAGATGAAAATTTAGCGAATAACAGCATATCAGCAATTGGTTCTGTTCAAAGTCCGGCTGCAGATTTTAATGCGATTGTGATGAACGAAATTATGTATGCCCCATCAACAGGTGAACCTGAGTGGATTGAGATTTATAATCGTTCTGCAAACCCTATTAATTTGAAAAATTGGAAGATAAAAGATAACTCCTCAACTCAAGCAACTATAACAACCACTGATTTATTTTTGCAGCCCGATTCCTTTTTAGTCATTAGCAATAATGTTTCTATTTCAAATTTTTACAACATCCCATCTCAAGTAATAATTGTTAGCTTTCCAGCATTGAACAACACAGACGATGCAGTCGTCATAAAAGATTCAAGCGGATTTATTATTGATTCAGTTTACTATTTATCAAGCTGGGGAGGAAGCAGTGGAAGATCATTGGAGCGAGTTTACGCCGATTCGATTTCATTAACTCAATCAAATTGGAAAACTTCTACAGGGTTACTCAAAGCTACACCTGGAAGAAAAAATTCTGTTACCCCTAAGAATTTTGATATTAGTATTGCATCTTTTACATCCCCCAAAAAATATGTAATTGGAGATGAGAGTGTTGAACTTAAAGCATGGGTGAAAAATCGGGGGATTGATAATTCAGCAGCATATACAGTAAAGTTCTATTCTGATTTGAATAACGATTCTATTCCGGAAACTTCGGAATTAATTACCGAGATCAACGGCATCCCACTTGTTCCAAACGATTCTGCTTCTTTTTCTGTTTTGATAACAAACCTTACTGATGGAATTAACCGTTTTATTGTTCTCGCAAATGCAACAATAGACGAAGATTCATCAAACAATATCGGTTTTACTTCAGTTCAGAAAGTTATTGTAAACGAAGTGAGAAATGACGTTATAATAAACGAAATAATGTATGCCCCAACAACCGGAGAGCCGGAATGGATTGAAATATTTAACAAAAGTAACAAAACTATTAATCTTAAAAATTATCGTTTTGCTGATGGAGTTGATACAATTACTGTTAATACAAAAAATCTATCCCTTGAACCTAATAATTATATAGTTATCACCAAGGATAGTTCAGTAGCCCAATTTTATAATATAACATCGAATATCATTGCAGCTTCTCTTCCAACACTTAATAATGATTTCGACAAAATAATTCTTCTTGATTCATTGAATCGGGTGATTGATTCTCTGCGCTACGCCTCAAGTTGGGGGGGGAATAGTGGCGGTCGATCACTGGAACGAATTTCACATGACAATTCTTCAACTGACTCACTTAATTGGAAAACATCAATGGGAACCGTTAAAGCTACACCGGGTAGAATTAATTCGGTAACACAAAAAGATTATGACATCGCAATTACTGCAGTATTTACAGCTCCTCTCTTTCCAGTTTTTGGTGATAATGTCTCTATCAATGCGAAAATCAAGAATATCGGCAAGAGTAATTTAACTTTTTCGCTTTCGCTTTTTGAAGATACAAATTTTGATTCGACTGCAGATATTACTTTATATAATTCCTTGCCTGTGAATATTAACACTGAAGATTCACTTACGATACTAATCGATTATCAAATAGCAAATCTGCAAAGTAGACGTCAATTTGTGGTTAGCATTACAGCCACTCAAGATGATGATACATCGAACAATCTTTTTGTCTATTCCATTAAACCCGGTTATCAGCACAATTCAATAATAGTAAATGAAATATTGTACACACCGGCAGGCGGCGAGCCTGAATGGATTGAGTTAAAAAATGTCAGTGATAAAAATATTTTACTTAAAGACTGGGCAATCTCTGATATTCTATCTACTCCGTTAAAAGTATTTCTTCGAGATTCAATAACTATTTCGCCCGATGAGCTTATTGTTATCGCACGAGATTCAAGCATCATAAATTTTCACAGAATA
>JAGUXE010000268.1 GCA_020061995.1 Ignavibacteriales bacterium
CAAAAGATTTAACAAATAATTATGATTCTGCCACAATAGATATTAAGAACTATTCGCATACTATTTTAATAGGTGTAGAATTATAAAAGCGTGTATAACCAGCCAATGCTAATGAACTCAAACTTGTATTTGAGGAGTATGCATAAGACCAAAACGTTGAGCTTGTTTTTGTAAGTATTTCATTTGACGTTCTTTGTCTTTTTATTCATAGAGTTTCTGCCTTGTTCGGCAAATCCAATTCCTTTGGTCATAACATTATAAAGATTACTGCTACTATTCTAGCAGTTGCTTTTATTTAAGTTAATTTTCATTTCTTGGATTGAATTACAATTCCCCAATTTCATCCCAATTCATAATTATCCAAAGACTCCCTCGCAATTTGAATAACTCTATCCCTTAATTCCGATGGCTCTAAAACGACACAGCCCTTACCACGACTTACTATCCAGCTTGCAATTTCAGCAAGTGTATTAACAGTAGCACTGAAAATAATTGAGCCGTCTACTTTAGTTTCCATTTTCTGATTTCTTACGAGCATACGATTTTTAAGTCTGTCAGCCCAAGTTTTATCGAAGTGAAGTTTAACATTAATTCTTTCCTTACCAATCCAACTCCCCCAAGAGTTACTGAACATTCCCTCAAATTCTTCATCTAACATCCGGTCAAACTTTTTATCGGTCATTCTGACATTTGTAATTTTATCAAGATGAAATTGCTTTACGCTACTCTCGGCTTGAGTCAACAAACGCCAGCTTCCTTCGCTGTGGAATATCAGAAGCGGTTTGATTAATCTTTCTTCTTCCTCGTATTTATGGTTGTGATAAACAATCTTTGCCATAAGATTATTCTCAACACAAAGTTGAAGCTGGACAAAATTTCCGATGGAGTTATGATTTTGTTTTTCTATCAGAAGGGCTGTCGATTTGTCGAATATATTTCCCGCATAACATAAGCCGACATAATTAAGCATCAACTCACGGGTTTGTCCTTTATTCAATCCACCGGTGATTTTAACACCCCCTCGTTTATAAGAACTAATCGGAATACCGATAAACCGTAAGTCTTTCAAGTCACGCTTAATTGTAACTTCATCAACACCGAACATTGAGGCAAGATCAGCTTGCGAGTAGCTTACTGTTCTACCATCGCAAACACAGAGACCTATGATTTCTATCTGCCTCTTTAACTTTGACTGAAGATTGTTCATTCCATCTCCTCGAATCAATTACTATTTATATTTTTAGCTCAGCGAATTTCTAAAAGTTCGATTTATCTTAATCCCAATTCCCAATGGTTTTTGATCGTAATGAAAAAATTTAACCAAATATTTTAATTACAGTAGCAAAATTAGATGCAATTTG
Source organism: Ignavibacteriales bacterium (assembly GCA_020061995.1). The sequence goes on from JAGUXE010000268.1 coordinate 1,362, forward strand.
CTAAGTATCAAAGAATTATAGCGTAAATCGATAATCGATAGGAATGAGAAAAATAATTTAACTCACATCAAAAAAGTATCATCCGATGATCCTCTTTTGATGTACCATCTGTTTTAAGTTTGGGGGAACAAAAAAATGGAGTATTTACAATGGATACGCAAGTGCTATCTATTCAGAACGAAAGATCTTTAACTATTCTTCAACTAGCTACCTCTTTTAGAGACAGCTTCAATTACATCTCCGGGAATAAGGCTATCAATGATAATGTAATTCAAGTTACAGAAATCAATGAATCCGGTAGTGTGAATGATTTAACTGTAATTAACCTCTCAAACAAATTTGTTTTCTTTATGGATGGGGATATCCTTGCCGGGGCTAAACAAAACCGGGTACTTAATACTTCGGTACTTCTGTCACCAAACTCAAAAACAAGACTTCCCGTCAGTTGTGTTGAGCAAGGGAGATGGAGACATACTTCTTCTAAATTCCGCAGTACAGACTTTTCCGCTCCCACCGCAATGAGGGCACGGAAAGCACGAGATGTTAAGGAGAGCTTGAAGGAGGAAAGAGGGCATTACAGCGATCAAGGCGCAGTATGGGAATCGGTAACACACTTTTCCATGCTGCATGAGATTCAATCAGATACTTCCAATCTTTCAGACATATTTGATAGTAAGATGAATGACTTTGAGGAATTAAGTAAGCATTTTATTCCCGATCCGAATGCTAACGGTTTAGCTGTATTTGTTAATAACCGTCTTCTTAATATTGATATTTTTAACCGGACTGATATTTATCATGAATACTTTGCAAAGATTATAAAAGGAGTTGCAATTGAAGCGATAAGGCTAACGCCTAAAGCCGTTCCCACAGAAGCTGAAGTTAAATATAAAACAGTCGACTTCCTTGATAAGTTTGAGACTCTCAATTTTGAAATGAGTAAAGGAGTCGGAATCGGAAATGAGAAGCGTTTTGAAACAACCGAGCTTACCGGATTTGAACTGGTCTATAAAGATGAGACAATACATCTGACTGCACTCAACATAAAAGATGATAGTGAAAAGAAAAGTCGCAGACGCAGCGAATAAGCTGAAGGGTCACCCGGTTTGTAATGGAGTTACAGTTAGCTGTTCTGATCTAAGATTAAGGGAAGATGGAAGTGATATTTTACTCCAAGTTATTGACAAAAAGGTTAAAGAATACAAAGTCAATCGTGACTATATTCAAACACTTTTAGCAGACTACCATCTTCCCGATTATTTTTGGGAGATATTAAGTAACGAATCGATTGTATCAGTAGCAAATGATTATTTGTTGAGCAAGGAATCGGAGAGGATGAAGATAGCAGTGAACGAGTGTCACTAATAAAACTAACTGCTCTATTAATTATGGCAATATTCAATCAGTTCAATATGATTTCTGTTACTCGTTGATCAGAGATCTTATTAAATTACAACCCAAAGAGATTGGCGGATTGTTTTTATATTTGTGGTGATAAATTAAGAAACAATATTTTTAAAATTTCATACTAAATAATAATTTATGAAACGGTTTTTCTTCAAAACGTCAATCAAAAATTTAATAGATTTATCTGAGGAAGATGTTCTCGGTAAAATAATGAGTGGTGGAAGCTTCGATATAAATCTTGCTCAAAAAACAGCTTGGGAGGTCGAAGTTCAAATACTTCAAAAACAGATAATGGGACTAGATGGATTAGTTTATTTTGAATATACAATACCTCGAATGGGTAAAAGAGTAGATGTTGTTCTATTAATTGAATCTGTATTATTTGTACTTGAGTTCAAAGTTGGAGAAAAGCATTTTTCGATGAATGCCCTTGATCAAGTTTGGGATTATGCCCTCGACCTAAAAAATTTCCATTCAGCCAGTTTCGATAGAGTCATAGTACCTATTTTGATTGCTACGGAAGCAGAGCCACCCACTTCAAAATATGATTTTGAATATGATGTAGATAAAATATTTCGACCTATTAAAACTGGTCCAACTAATCTAGGAGAATTTATTAAAGGTGTATTAAAGTTTATCGATCAGAATCCTGTTGATAGTCTTAATTGGGAAGAGGGTTTTTATTGTCCTACACCGACTATTGTAGAAGCAGCAACAGCTCTTTATGGGGGACACAATGTTGAAAGTATTTCTCGAAGTGATGCAACCGCAATTAATCTTTCTCAAACTTCAAATGAGATTTCAGAAATTATTCAATTTTCAAAAGATAATTCTTTAAAATCTATTTGCTTTGTTACTGGTGTCCCTGGTGCTGGAAAAACTCTTGTAGGACTTAATATAGCAACAAAACATATTGATAAAAGCAGTCAAACATATAGTGTTTTTTTATCTGGGAATGGTCCACTAGTGGCAGTATTAAGAGAAGCATTAGCTCGTGATAAAGTAAGCCATGAAAAATCAATTGGAAGAAAAGTTAAAAAAGGGGAGGTACTTAGTACGGTTAAATCGTTTATTCAAAATGTACATCACTTTCGAGATGAATGTCTTGTTGATTCACATAGAGCACCAATTGAACATGTTGCTTTATTTGATGAAGCACAGAGAGCATGGGATATTCATCAAACTTCAAAGTTCATGAAAACCAAAAAGAATAGATCAAATTTTAACATCTCCGAATCTGAGTTCCTAATATCGTGTCTCGACCGTCATAAAGATTGGGCTGTAATTGTTTGTTTAGTCGGAGGAGGTCAAGAAATTAACCAAGGCGAAGCGGGGATCAGCGAATGGGTTGATTCTATACTACTTTCATTCCCACATTGGAATATCTATATTTCTCCCAAACTGAAAGACAGCGAATATAATGCTAAAGTAGTATTGAAGAAGTTAATGAATTTTTATCGTGTTCAATATAGAGAAGCTTTACATCTGTCTGTTTCAATGCGGTCTTTCCGTGCTGAAAATGTTTCACTTTTTGTTAAACAAGTTTTAGATATAAATCCCGATGAAGCAAGAACAACACTCAGCAGTCTAAAAGGGAAATATCCAATTGTTATTACTCGCTCACTTTCCAAAGCAAAAAATTGGCTCAAAACAAAAGCACGGGGTTCTGAGCGATATGGACTGGTGGTTTCATCTCGAGCAGTTCGGTTAAAGCCTCACGCGATTGATGTTAAAACTCCTGTTAATCCAGTTCATTGGTTCTTGAATGAAAAGGATGATGTTCGTGCTTCATATTTTTTGGAGGATGTTGCAACTGAATTTCACATTCAAGGCTTAGAGCTTGATTGGACATGTGTCACGTGGGATGCAGACTTTAGATTTGAAAGAGATAAATGGAATCATTATTCATTCGTGGGTAGTAGATGGAATCGTATAAATAAGCCCGAACGAAAATCTTTTCAAATAAATTCGTACAGAGTTTTGTTAACACGAGCACGTCAAGGAATGATTATTGTCATTCCTGAAGGGGAAGAAAATGATCATACTCGATTACCACAATTTTATGATCCAATTTATAATTATTTCCAGTTAATTGGGCTTGAGGAAATTTAATTAAATAGAGATTTATAATATATACGATGAGTTTGTGGAACGCTTACATTCAGATAAGCAAATAGTATTAAATAAGAAGCCACAATTTAATGTGGCTTTCTTACTACCTATTCAATCACTTCA
>JAGUXE010000402.1 GCA_020061995.1 Ignavibacteriales bacterium
ATAATAAATTATGAATTTCAGCAGAATACTTTTGAATTACTTTTTCAGTATCAAGAAATTCAAGATAGTAAGGCGTTTCACTATAATTGACAATAAAATAAGTCTTGCCTAATTTTTTTAATAGTTCAGCAAAAGCTATTTCTGAACCAATCGCATCAGCATCAGGATTAACATGTGTTGTTAATAGAAATGTTGAATTATTTCTAATGATTGATTCTAATTCAGAAAATTTTGACATGTAGTTATGGATATTATTGTAAGATATGATTAAAAATAAAAGGGTTGTCTAAATTATCAAAAGATGTAGATAAACTAAGACAACCCTTGTAGAAATTAAGCTACTTCCCAGGTATTACCATCGAAGAATAGAGATTTGAGATCCCCTTCTCCTCTTGTTTTTTTAATACTACTAATTTGCGATTCAACATCTGCATCATATGATGTTTTATTTATCTGCATAAAAACACCAATCGGTAAAGGTAATTCAGGATTATCAATAAACCTGGATAAAATAAATGCTCGAGTCGGATCTGAATCAAACTCATCATGCACCCAAAGATCTTCTAAACTAAATTTCCCACCCTCAAGTAAAACAACTTCAGGATTGAAACCATTCAGTCGAATTCCTTTTTCATTATTTTTTCCAAAGACAAGAGGCTTCCCATGTTCAAGCACAACAATATTATCAGCCTTAGTATCTTTTTCTGTGTATAATTCAAAAGCTCCGTCGTTAAAAATGTTACAATTTTGTAATATTTCAATTAAAGCTGTTCCTGTATGTTTTGATGCTCGATTCATCATTGCTTGTAAATGTTTTGGATCACGATCCAAAGAGCGAGCAATAAAAGTTGCACCGGAACCAATCGCAACAGATATTGGATGAAAAGGATAATCAACACTTCCAAAAGGAGTGCTTTTTGTCTTTTTACCTTTTTCAGAAGTTGGTGAGTATTGACCTTTTGTTAATCCATAAATTCTATTATTGAATAAAAGTATCTTTAGATCAATATTTCTTCTGCAAGCATGAATAAAGTGATTACCTCCTATACTCAGCAAATCTCCATCACCGGTTGCAACCCAAACCATTAATTCAGGATTTGCGAGTTTAACTCCGGTTGCTATAGCGGGAGCTCGTCCATGAATTCCATGAAATCCGTAAGTATCCATATAGTAAGGAAATCTACTCGAACAACCGATACCTGAAACGTAAACAATATTTTCCTTTTTCATTCCGAAATCAGGAGCAGTCCGTTGCATCTGTGCAAGTATAGAATAATCACCACATCCCGGACACCATCTTACATCTTGACCTGTCGAAAAATCTTTAGCAGTTAACTTTATTTCATTTTGAGTTATAGTTGCATCATTATTTGCCATTATTTCCTCCGAGGATTTCAATGATTTTCTCTTCAATCTCAACAGCCTTAAAAGGCAAGCCCTTAACTTTGTTAAGCTGCACAATATCAATTAAATACTTTGATCGAAGCATTAGTGATAACTGTCCTAGGTTCAACTCTGGTACTAGTACAGTTTTATATTTATTCAAAACATCTGCTGTATTTTTAGGAAATGGATTTAGATACTTAAAGTGTGCCTGTGCAACTTTACGCCCACTTTTTCGCACACGTGAAACGGCTTCAGCTATGGAACCATAAGTTCCACCCCATCCAACAACAAGCAAATCAGCATCTTCATCTCCGGTTACTTCTAGATCAGGAATGTCATAAGCAATTTTGCTAATTTTTTCGGCTCGAAGTTTACACATAATTTCATGATTATCAGTATCGTAGCTTACTGTTCCATAAATATTTGCTTTTTCCAATCCACCTATTCTATGTTCTAAACCCGGGGTTCCAGGAATAGCCCATGGGCGAGATAAATTTTCATTTCTCAAATAAGGATAATATCCTTCTTTTTCCGTTCTGAAAGGGACAGAAATATCTGGTAATGATTCCGGATCTGGAATCTTCCAGGGTTCAGAACCATTTGCTAAATAACCATCCGTAAGTAAAATAACAGGTGCCATATATTTTAATGCTAGTCGTGAAGCTTCGAATGCCATATTAAAACAATCGGCAGGTGTAGATGCTGCAAGTACGACTGCCGGAGCTTCACCATTTCTTCCGAACATCGATTGTAATAAATCAGCTTGTTCTGTTTTTGTAGGGAGTCCCGTACTTGGTCCACCTCGTTGAACATCGACAATAACTATGGGTAATTCAGTCATCACTGCCAAACCTACTGCTTCAGTCTTTAGGGCAAGCCCCGGACCACTAGTTGTTGTTAAAGCAAGATCACCAGCAAAAGATGCGCCTATTGCAGCACAGATCGCTCCAATTTCATCTTCTGCCTGGAATGTTTTTACTCCATAACTTTTATACCTACTGAGCTCGTGTAGAATTTCAGATGCAGGAGTTATGGGATATGAACCTAAAAATAGAGGTAATTTGGCCTTGATAGCTGCAGTCACCATTCCAATAGCTGTAGCCTCATTACCGGAAACATTACGATAAAAACCCTTTTCGAGTTTAGCGGGTTCAACTTGATAGCGGGTTGTGAATAATTCAGTTGTTTCGCCAAAATAATAACCAGTTGTCAATGCTTTTTTATTAGCGTCCAGAATTTCAGGTTTGTTCTTAAACTTGTCTTCCATCCATGAAATAGTTGGTTCAATTGGTCTATTGTATAACCAATACATCATTCCCAACGCAAAGAAATTTTTTGAGCGGCCTACATCTTTATTTGAAATCGCAGATCCTTCCAGAGCATTCGTCGTCAATTGTGACAACGGAACCGGAATGACTGTGTATCCTTTTAGTGTATCATCTTCAAGTGGATTTTTTTCGTATTGAGCCAATTTAAGATTTTTCGGATCGAATGCATTTGTGTTTACTATAATTATTGCATTTGGTTTTAGATCTTTTAAGTTTACTTTAAGTGCTGCAGGATTCATTGCAATTAAAACATCAGGACTATCACCAGGTGTTTTTATTTCATAACTGCCAAAATGTAATTGAAAACCACTTACACCATAAAGTGTTCCGGCAGGGGCTCTTATTTCAGCCGGATAATCAGGAAGAGTACTTAAATCGTTACCAAAAATTGCAGTTGTGTTCGTAAATTGTGAACCGGTTAACTGCATACCGTCACCGGAGTCACCGGCAAATCTGACTGTAACATCCTCAAGGATTTGAACTTCTTTCCCCATCATATGTCTCTGTAATTGTTAAATTAGTTAATTAAAGTAAAATTATCAAAAGTCTCGACATATAGCAATCGATTAATTAATAACCTATTCATTGAAATTATTATTTTTCTAGTTATCTTCTTCCAAAATATCAGTTGACTTTTTTAAGCAAAGTTAAAAACTCGACTGCAGATAAAAAACCTGTTATTCTCTCAACCTCATTACCTTTAGAATCAATAATTAAAACTGTTGGAACACCAACAACTTTGAAATTATTTCTTAGTTTTTCAACTTCCGGGTTCAGTGATTTGGTCATATCAGCTTTGAAAGTTCTAAATCTTTTTGATTCAGAAATAACATCGTCATCAGAAAAAGTTAATGCATCTAACTCCTTACATGGTATACACCAGTCCGCATAAAAGTCTATAATAATTAATTCATTATTATTTAATGAGCTATTATATTCTTTTTCCGAGAAATATTCCCATTGTATTGATTTAACCTCTATCGGATAAAGACTGTATGCGGAAACCCCGATAAAAATGATAGCAATAATAGTTTTAACAATCCTGAAACTTTTAATTTTGTTTGCTTCTTTGTCAATAAACAAAATAATAATACCGGCAACTATCATGAATATTGGGAGGACATAACTGCTTATTTCTTTTGGTAAAATCGGAAGTAAAAAATATACTGCCATTCCTAACAAAATAAATCCGAAGATATGTTTAACTGCTTCCATCCAAATACCGGCACGTGGAAGGTTTTTAAGTTTTCCAGAAAATATTGCAAGAATAAAATAAGGAGCACCTAATCCAACAGCCAAAACAAAAAATAAAAGGAAACCATTTAACGGGTCAGCTTTAGCGGCAACGTATGTCACTAAACCTAAAACAAACGGACCAATACATGGAGCCGCAACAATTCCCATTGTTAAACCCATGAAGAAAGCACCAAAAAAACCACCCTTAGCACCACCGGCTTTCATAACTATTGAATTAGGCAAACTAAATTCATATAAACCAAACATACTAAGTGATAGTACAATAAAGACGAGCACGATGAACAATATTACAAAGGTATTTTGCAATAATGCTCCAAAGACAGCGCCACTAAGGGCTGTAATAACTCCAATGAGTGAATATGTTAATGCTAATCCAAGTACATAGAACAATCCCATTAACGCTAACTTAGCAGTACTCCCTTCACTTTGTCCACCAAAATAACCGATTGTAATCGGAATTAATGGATAAACGCATGGGGTAAGATTCAAAGCTAAACCTCCAATAAAAACCAGTAAAAGACTTAGCAGTAGTCCACTACTCTCCAATGTATTTGCGAGAGAATTCTCTTCTTTAGAATTATCGATTACAGGAGAATAACTGAGATCGATGTTTTTGAAAATATCTTGATTGATTTCATTTATCACTGTGGACCTATCGACGATACTGATTTTTAGTGTATCGTATAATGAAACCGGTGGTAAACATGTTACATTGTTACAAGCCTGCACTTCATATTCAATTATCAAGTCATACATTCCAGGTTGTATTTCTGCCGGAATTTTTAACATTACTCCAATGAAAACTTCACCTTCATAAACAGACAAAGGTGTTTCAGAAAAACCGAATGTTATATTATGACCTTCCGGATACTTTACTTTTGTAAATTTAAAACCGGATATAGTATCAATGGAAAGTAATGATGGGATTAGAAAATCTTCATTAGGTTTATCTGAATTTATATGCCATTCGTCTTCGATATTTACTTTAACTGCAATTTTGACCTCACTGTCTGCAGGTATATTATCCAATGACATATAAGCTTTAATCTTTGCTTTAGGAACATCCATACCAAACTGAGCCGGCACAATGCTATTAATAAAAATTACAAATATTAGTACAAAAAAAGTTTTTAGATTCATTTTCTCCATCCTTGAACTATCGGATATCTTCTCCCATATCCGAATGATTTATTTGACACCCTCAATGCGGGCGCTGCTTGTCTTCTTTTAAATTCATTAAAATCAACCATTCTTAAAACTCTTAAAACAATTTCTTTATCTTCTAATTTCTGACTGATTTCTTCAAATTCTTTATTTTCTTCAAGATACATTCTTAAAATCGTATCAAGTATTTCATACGGTGGGAGTGAATCCTGATCTTTCTGATTATATCTTAATTCTGCCGACGGCGGTTTAGAAATAATTTCGTTTGGAATTATCACTTCTTTACTGTTTATAAATTTGGCTAATCTATAGACATCAGTTTTGTATACATCAGCAATTGCAGCAAGTCCACCGCACATATCACCATATAACGTAGCATATCCAACAGCCATCTCAGATTTATTTCCAGTAGCTAATAATAAATGTCCATGTTTATTGGCAAGTGCCATTAAATAAATCCCACGAGTTCTTGATTGTAAATTTTCTTCAGTTACATCCTCCTCTTTTCCGTTGAATGATGGTGTAAGAATATTTATTAAATTATCGACAACAGGTTGAACTGAAATTACTTCGTGTGAGATGCCAAGTTTATTAATTAGTTGCAAGGAATCATCGATGCTTCCTTTACTTGAATACTTGGAGGGCATTAGGACCGCATGTACATTTTCTTTTCCCAACGCTTCAACTGAAAGCGCAACAACTAAAGCAGAATCAATACCTCCACTTAATCCGACTAATACTTTATTAAACTTTAATTTCTTACAATAATCCCTAATTCCGCAGACCAGTGCATCAAATACTTCCTGTTCGAAAGATTCTTCAACTTGATTGATAGGATGATAATATTTTTCAGAATCGAAAATAAAGTAATCTTCTTGAAATTTTTTCCCAAGTAATTGTAGTTCACCTTCAGAATTAAAGCACATACTCGCGCCATCAAATATTAATTCGGTCTGAGCACCAACACAACATACATATACTAAAGAAACTGAATCTTGCTTTGTTAAAGTAGATAACATTTCACGGCGTGCTTCTCTTTTTCCGTATGAATAAGGGCTCGCAGAAATATTGATAAGCAGAGTTGCACCTTGTTTAATGAGCTTCTCCACCGGATCGTGATGATATAATCTTTTTTTCCAGTAATCTTTATCATTCCAAATATCTTCACAAATTGAAATTCCTAAGACTTCCCCTTTGAAATGATGTAGTGATGTTTCTTTTGCAGATTCGAAGTACCTTATCTCATCGAATACATCATAATTAGGAATGAGTGTTTTATTTTGTATTAATCTAATTTTACCTTTATAGCAGAGGACTGCCGAATTAAAAATATTTGTCCCAACGACATCTTCATCTTCTGTGATTGCTCCAAATATCAATCCGATTTCACCCGTAATCGAAGCAATTTCCTTGGTTGCTTTCATCACTGCTTGACGGAATTCTTTTTTCTCCACAAGATCCAATGGCGAATAACCTATTAGAGCTAACTCGGGAAATATTACTAAATCAACATTATCTTCTATTCCTTTTTGGTAGCCAATAATTATTTTTTCCTTATTACCGTCAATATCACCGATTACTGGGTTAATTTGACAAACTGCAATCTTCATTTCTTCTCAAAAATTATTAAGTTATAAAAATAGAAAAGTTGAATGGTGAATACAAGATTATTCAATCACCACAATTTGATTATTAGCGGAGAGTTTTTGAAAGGATTTTAGAAGAAAAAGGTTGTCTCAAAAACTATTTTCATTTAGGACTATAATAAATTTTGTTTTTGAAACAATCTTAAAATATATCTATTTAATTAAAATCGCTTTTTTGGTGTTTACATTTTTGCCATTACTAAGTTGATAGAAGTATGTCCCGCTGGATAATTTTGATGCATCAAATACAACAGAATGTTTACCAGCAGTTTTATACTCATTTAGCAAAATTGCAACTTCTCTACCCAAAATATCAAATAATCGAAGTGAAATTAAATCTGCATTATCAATTGTAAATGATATGGTAGTGCTTGGATTGAATGGATTAGGGAAATTCTGTTCTAATGAAAATCCTTCTATTCTTCCCTCACCTTCAATATTTGTGGGACTATAGAAATAGATAATTCTGTAACTTTTTTGCCAATCCCCACTCACAAAATTTTCGTTCAATTCTTCTGTTCTTTGATTGGAATTATTGTAGGAATAACTAGTCCTGGCACTATTTACAAAAATTCCACTTTGAAATGACTCATAAAATTCGGATAGTATTTCATTTGTATTTGTATAAGTTAATGTAGCACGACTATTATTCAACCACGAATTTGAAGAGGTTTCCCAATATTTGTTTAATAATGTTGTCATATATTCACCAGAGGCATCGTAAGTGAATTCTGCATACCAGTTATTAACTATTTCTGAACCCCCAATAATGTATTGATTTGTTTCAGTTAGAACATTTAATTGCGAATTCCTTGTGTAAATTGTTTTAGCTGTATCCTGCCAATTATTTCCATTCCAAGATGCTTCAATTGAATTAACAAGATTGAGTTGATTCAAATTATCATAAGTATAAGTATACTTATAATCATTTAAAAACTGAGATGTTGACATATTTAACTTCAACTGAACTTCCTCAAGCGGTTGTCCTAAAGAATTATTAGTAAATAATGATTTTTCGTATAAAAGAATTGTGTCACCAAGATTCACTTCTGATCTGATTTCAACTAAATAGTTATTATTGTCATAATAGTAAATCGATCTACCGGCAAGCACCCAATCACTCTCATCCCAACTGTAAGTAGTAGCGGTACCGAATCTTACAGATGTAGAATTAAGAGCTTCGAAAGTTATTTGATATTTCATTGTTGGTATCCAATTTTGCTGGATCGATAATTGTATTTCCATTTCTAATGTTTTTGCCACTGTATCCAGTATCTCGATCGTTTTTTGATAATCCATCCAATTGTCGTTCATCCATAATTGAAGATATGCCTCTTCATAATTAGTCATTGTAAGTAATTGAGCCTCTGATTTTCCCGGGGATTCAATATTTATTTTTATCCTTTTTGAATATTTATCGAATGCTTCATATAAAGACATATCGGACATTTTCTCTTGAGCGAAGTACATGGGAGCCATTAATAGTATGAGTGTTGCAATAATAGTAATTTTCACTTTTTCCTCTTTTTGAATGTTAGTTAATTTCGATTCTTATAACCAAAGATAGTGCCAGGATTAAGAGTTGCATTAATTCAGTTTAAACAATACAGACTGACTAATCTGCGTCGTCTTTATGCGACTACCTGTAATAAGTTTTAAAGTAAAATCCGACACATTTTATTAAGTTAAAGAATTCTTAACCCAGAATTTTTCTTTTATTCAATTAGTATGATTATTATTTTGGAAAGACATTTAGTAACAATCTAAGATTACTTTGATGAAACGATTATTTCTTACTCTACTTGTCTTTCAATATTTGGGGAGTTTTTGTTTTCCACAAAGTTCAAATAAAAACCTCTATAGAATTATGACCTATAATGTGCGCTATGGAATTGAAAGTGATACAACTGATGTTAATTCATGGTTTAAAAGAAAACAAAAGATTGGCAAATTAATTAAGTCTTATTCTCCGTCTTTAATCGGGTTGCAAGAACCACGAAAATTTCAACTTGATGATTTAGTGGAGATGTTCCCTCATTTTAAAATAGTTGGGAGCGGGAGAGACGACGGAATGGATGATGGTGAATTTTCGGCCATTCTATTTGATGAAAGATTATTTAAATTAATTGAGGAAAATACCCTTTGGCTTTCTGATACACCTAACTCCCCATCATATGGTTGGGGTGCTTCATATAGAAGGATTGTCACCTATGCCAAGTTTATTACCATTCAAGATTCTACCACATTTTGGTTTTTGAACACTCATTTCGACCATTTAAGTGAATTATCTAAAATAAACAGTTCGAATTTTGTTGCCAATTTAATAGACAGAATGTGTGGTCAATATCCGGTGATATTGACAGGTGATTTTAATTTTACGAAAGATTTTATTGGTCACACAATTATAACCTCCGATTCAAATCGAGTAAAAATGTCAGATGCTCAGGATATTTCGGGAATAATTGATAGAAGTGGCAATTCTACCTTTAATGGATTTAATCCTATTGCCGTACCTAATTACAAAATTGATTACATATTTGTAAATAAAAAAATTAAGGTATTGAGTCATCTGATTATAGATGATAAGATTGAAAATCTTTTCCCTTCGGATCATATGCCTATTTTATCGGTAATTAATTTTTCTGATGATTAAATTATTAAAAATTGTTTTTTCAACTAGTGGTACATTTTTTTTGTTACAAAATATTATAGTTAAATTTTGTTTTGTAAAAATCAATTTATTAAAATTTTAGATTCTGATTTATGTTAATTCTTTATTCGGCACTAGCTGCAATCATCCCAATTGTTTTATACCTGATATTCATCTGGAAGTTTGACCGATTTGATAGAGAGCCTGTCGGTTTATATTTGAAGAATTTTTTCTGGGGTGCATTTGGTGCTGTTTTCTTCGCTCTCATTGGAAATTATTTATTTACGTTTCTATTATCAGTTTTTATAGCAGATGAATCGATAGTAAACTCCGGCAGTTCAATCTTGATTGCCCCTATTGTCGAAGAATTTACTAAAGGAATTTTTCTTTTATTCACAGTTACAAATAGAAAATTTGATAATATAACGGATGGAATAGTATATGGTGGAGCAATTGGACTTGGTTTTGGCATGACTGAAAATTTTCTATATTTTTCTTCTTTTCAGGATTCAATGAGAAGTTGGGTGCTTCTTGTTACGATCAGAACAATTTATACTGCCGGTCTTCATTGTGTAACAACTGCTACGTTCGGGGCATTTCTCGGATTGGCAAAATTCAAATCGTTCTTTTACAAAATTGTTTTGCCACCAATCGGAATGGCTATAGCAATTTTTCTTCACTCATTTTGGAATCTTACTTTAAGTTCATCAGAAACATCATTAATCGGGTTTATTTATTTAAGCGGATTAATAATTTTATTTGTTTCTCTCTTCTCGCTATCTATTACTCGTGAAAAGAAAATGATTTTTGAAGAATTAATGTTTGAAGCTAACACTGGATTGATCCCACATGAACACGTTCCGATACTTAGTTCAGATGAACGCGAAAATAAAGGCTGGATTAACGAAAACGTACGTCAAATATACATCAATAGTGCTACTAAATTGGCATTCCGAAAAATGCAATTGAGAAATTCAACCGGATATAATAAATCATTTTATGCTTCGGAAGTTGATCAACTCCGTTCATATATTTCAGAACTTGCAAAGAACTCATAAGATGAGACCATCGGTTAGAATCTTCATACTTCCTACGAGTGCCGTTTTTAATACACAGAAATTGTCTTTATTCGAAAACTTTGATGCTTCATCCTCTTCTATGCTATATACCATAATGTATTCTAATTTAATTGAAGTTTTTTCAAATACAGAATATGATTGCTTAGTATACCCTTTGTTCCATTTTTTTGATGACGGAATGATTGACGATGAAATTTTTTCTAATCAAATTA